>CALJSD010000042.1 GCA_937976325.1 uncultured Carnobacterium sp. | reverse complement strand
AACTAAATCCTTTGCTTAAATTAATTGTCTAACTTTTTGGGGTCAGTACAAATTATCATATATGATAATTTTCAGTCTAAAAAAACTTTTTCGAAAAACTTTTTTTGTTTTAAGTTCATTTTAAGTAAGCCCGTTATGATAAAACTATCAACAAATAGTTGATAGGAAGCGAGGGGGACCAAGATGAAAAGAAACAGAATGATTGTTCTATTATCCACGATTACTATTGCAACTACTTTAGTTGCATGCCAAAACACACAAACACAAGCTGACGCGACTTCTCAAGTCCAAGCTCAACAGAGTCCCCCAGCTAAACCTGGAGGAGAAGGGTTTGGCGGGAGCGACCAAGTGACACAAGGTGAGGCAGCAACGAATTTAACAACAGATGCAACCGTAACAGGAGAAACATATGAATCTACCGGAGATGACGAAAATGCACTCCGTGTAACAGGAGCAACAGTCACATTAGACGGCGTAACGGTTAACAAAACAGCCGGAGCAACATCGAACACAGAAAATGGAGACTTCTACGGAATGAACGCAGGATTCTTAGCAACCGATGGAGCAACCGTAACAATCACAAACTCAACCGTAAATACAACAGCACAAAACGGGAACGGGGTGTTCAGTTACGGATCAGGAACGACTGTCAATGTATCAGACACAACAATTACAACAACAAAAGATAACTCAGGTGGTATCCAAACCACTGGTGGCGGTACGATGAACGCAACAAACTTGACGGTAAACACCGCAGGAAATTCATCAGCAGCGATTCGTACAGACCGTGGTGGTGGTACGGTAGTCGTAGACAAAGGAACATACACTTCAACAGGATACAACTCACCAGCCGTGTACTCTACAGCGAATATCACTGTTAAAAATGCAACATTGAACGCTGAAAACTCAGAAGCACTTGTTATCGAGGGTCAAAACTCTATCACATTAGAAAATACAAACGTAACAGGGAATATGAGTTCAACAGAAGGAAGCTCTTCAGATAACAACGTACACAACGTGATGATTTACCAATCAATGTCAGGAGATGCTGAAAGTGGAACGTCTACTTTCACAATGAAAGGTGGCACTTTAACAGGACGTAACGGAGACCAAATCTACGTAACGAACACACACAGCGTCATCACTTTAGAAGACGTAACGATCACAAATCAAGATTCATCTGGCAGATTATTAGCCATCTTAGGAAATGATGCAACACGTGGCTGGGGTACAGCCGGTGCCAATGGTGGTCAAGTTGATTTAACAACGACGAACCAAACATTAACTGGAGCGATTGAGGTGGATACCGTATCTACATTGAACTTCACAATGGGCAAAGGAACAAACTTTACAGGTACCATCAATATCGTAGAAAATGCTGAAGGAGGGACTGCCGTGGACAATAACGCAGTAATCACAGTAGAAGAGGGGGCGACATGGACGTTGACAGGAAATGTCACAATCACATCATTAGAAAACAAAGGTACAATCAACTTTAACGGATATACAATCACATTAGCGGATGGTACGGTCCTAAAATAAAACTTAACTGATAGGAGCTAGGCGACAGTCTAGCTCCTTTTTTGAGCCCTTTTCGTGATAGGATATCGGGGAGTGGCAAGGTTTGCAATACTTGAAAACTAGAAGAAAGCGGATGATTGTGATAAAATAGCTAAAGTAATAAAATTTTAAAAAAGAGGTGCTCACATGGATCAAAACGAAAACAAAAATGTGGAATCAGTTGCTGAAAAAGCTACAGAAGTAAAAGACGAAGTAGTTGAAGCAGCTAAAGAAACAGCTGAAGAAGTGAAAGAAGCTACAGAAACAGTTGTTGAAGAAGCAAAAGAAGCAAAAGCTCCTGATGCAGATGGCGACTTTAAAGAAGTTGTTGAAAATGTAAAAGAACATGCTGGAGAAGCTGGCGAACGTGCAAAAGAAGTTGCTGGCGCTGCTAAAGAAAAAGTTGAAGAAGTAGCAAGCAAAGTGTTCACTGAAGAAAACAAAGCAAAAATTAATGAAGCAACAGATAAAGCTGTTGATAAAGTTGAAAGCTATAATAAAAATAATTTATTCGAAAAAATCTTCTTTGGTGTATCTATCGCACTTGCAATCTTCACACTTCTAGTGTTATTAAATGGACTAGGATTTGCGTTTGGTTCAAACGGTGGGATTAATACTACAAGTTTACAATCAGCATATATGGACCTTTCTAATAAAGTGAAGAACTTAAGCCTATACTTTGGTTTATCATTCTTCTTTGCATTAGTAGGTGCCGTATTTACTGGCTACTTCTTATTCCAAGCTCATAAAGAAAACAAAAACTTATGGACTAACGTGAATGTGGCTTCATTAGCAATGGTACTTTCTGTCTTCTTAGGAAACATCTTAGGTGGCGGATTCTTAGATGCTCTTGGAAAATTATCTGATTTCTTTAGCGGAAAATCAAATTCAGCAATCAATTCTATGATTTCTGAAGCATTTACTAACCCATTAGCAGCAAGTCGTACTGCACAATCATTCGTAGATGGATTACAAACAGGATCAAAAATTGCAATCTTCTTCTACTTAGTAGCATTTGCAGCATCAGCAGCTACTGTGTACTTCTACTACCAAAAATTATTCCAAAAGAAAGCTCAATAAGCGAGGGTACCAATGAAAAAATTCTTTCAAATCATTTTAGGGATTAGTTTCCTATTTCTACTAGTAGGTTGTAGTTCTCAAGAAACTGCGACTTTAACTCAAAAAGCTGGCAACACGGACGTCACTTTAACTTATACGTATGATAAGAAGAAAGATACCGTAACAAAAATGAAAATCGAAACAACTGAACCAACTGAAAATTCTCAGTCTCGTAAGGCAAACGAAGAACTCTTTAACGAGATTAAGGGGATTGATGGAGTTGTGACTTCGATTACAGAAAAAGATGGCAAACTCATCTCATCTGTTGAAATCGACTTAACAAAATATAAATTCTCAACATTAAAAAGTAGTGACAATGACTTCTTTGTAGGTCTTGTTGACAGTGGTTTCTTAACAGAGGATGGAGACAATGCTTCCTTCTCTAAGAGTAAAGAAGTTGCTATCAAACGTGGATTCACAGAACAAAAGAAATAATCAAATGACTCATGGATAAATAATGGCTCTTTGTCAAATAGTGTTGATGAAGAATTTTAGGAAGGGATTAAGCAACTAA
>CALJSD010000041.1 GCA_937976325.1 uncultured Carnobacterium sp. | reverse complement strand
CGGTATTACAATCATTCCTGGTTCGATGCTGTATGTCGGAAACGGGCAATTACCACAATACTTATTCATGGTTGCAGTATCATTTGCATTAGGATTTACGTTTACTTATTTATTCGGTTACGACGATTCAATGTTAGATACTCCTGTTGAAGCAGAAGGACCTTCTTCACAAGAAACTCAAGAGGAAGAACCTGTTGTAGCAACGACTGAACGTGCTGATGAAAAATTACGTTCACCAATCGTTGGCGAAGTTGTGGCTTTAAGCGAAGTAAATGATCCAGTATTCTCTAGCGGAGTTATGGGTCAAGGTATTGCAGTGAAGCCATCTAAAGGAGTTGTATACGCTCCAGCAGATGCCGAAATCGCGATTGCGTTTCCAACAGGCCATGCCTATGGATTAAAAACAGATAATGGGGCTGAAATTCTTATTCACGTCGGAATCGATACTGTTTCATTGAATGGTGAAGGATTTGAAGCAAAAGTATCTCAAGGAGACCGAGTAAGAGCAGGAGATATCATCGGAACATTTGATTCTGAAGTGATTGCTGCAAATGGGTTAGATGACACAACAATGGTCATTATCACTAACACAATGGATTATGCAGAAGTGACTCCAATCGCAACTGGTTCTGTTACGAATAAAACTCGAGTATTAGAATTACATGTATAATTTTTCTAGAAGACGAATTCTATTACAGGATTCGTCTTCTTTTTTTAGGTGAAAATATGATACAATAATAAAAAATAATCAAGGGAGCTTTAAGCTTATGACAAAGTTATATGGAAGTTTAGAAGCTGGCGGTACAAAGTTTATTTGTGCAGTAGCGGATGAAAATTTTAACACAGTAGAGGAATTGCAATTTCCAACAACAACACCTCAAGAAACTTTAAAGAAAACTGCAGATTTTTTTGCTAAATTCAAAAATCTTGCAGCTATCGGGATTGGTTCTTTCGGACCGATTGATGTGGACCCTAAATCTAAAACATATGGATACATCACAACAACACCAAAACCAAATTGGGCAAATGTGGATGTTGTTGGAGCATTAAAGAAGAGAGTAGATGTGCCTATTTACTTCACAACAGATGTAAATAGTTCTGCTTACGGAGAAGTTTATGCGCGTAACAATCGTGGAGAAAATATTGAAACGCTTGTTTATTACACAATCGGTACCGGAATTGGTGCAGGTGTGATTCAACGTGGTGAATTTATTGGAGGCACTAGTCATCCTGAAATGGGACATGTTTATGTAAGTAAGCATCCGATTGATGTGGCAAATAACTTTGATGGCGTTTGTCCTTTCCACAAAGGCTGTCTTGAAGGTTTAGCTGCTGGACCAAGTTTAGAAGCACGTACTGGAGTGCGTGGGGAACATATCGATATCGCTAGTGATGTGTGGGATGTTCAGGCTAGCTACATTGCTCAAGCTGCAATCCAAGCAACACTAACTTTCCGTCCTGAGAAAATCGTTTTTGGCGGCGGTGTAATGGCTCAAAATCATATGGTAGAACGCGTTCATCGTATGTTTGAAGAGTTATTAAATGGATATGTACCAACGCCACCAGTGAAGGATTTTATTGTAACACCAGCTGTGGATAATAATGGTTCTGCTACATTAGGTAACTTTGTATTAGCGAAAAGTTTAGTTAAATAATATTTTCATGAGGATGCATCATTGGTGCATCCTTTTTAAGTTTGTTTTAGGTTCATATATTAAGCTTAATTTATAAAATTTAAGAGGAGGTCCTCCTATGAAAAGAATATCTAAACGAATTTTGTTAATCAGCGGTGCAAGTGTTTTATTATTTGCTTGCTCACCATCTACAACAAATACAACGACAACAACTTCAACGAGTTCTAGTGTTAGCAGAAACCTCACTATTAGTATCCATAACAGCTTCATCAAGTTCACTCGTACTTATGCTTCCAGTCTTGCCTTCCCTAGCTCTTTTCATCATATCATCATAAGCCAGTTCTCCTGCTACGGTTGACTTCAGCTGTCCTTCATCATTTGCTTTCCCTTTTCCAGTTTTCAGGTCTT
>CALJSD010000040.1 GCA_937976325.1 uncultured Carnobacterium sp. | reverse complement strand
TCTAAACGTTTTATTCAATAATTAAATAAATTCAAAGATGGAAACTTATTCCTTCGTGGGATTATGCCGCTTGTAGGCTTTAAGTATTCATATGTGACTTACAAACGTCATGAACGTATTGCTGGAGAAAGTCACTATCCATTATCAAAAATGCTTGGATTAGCAATCGATGGAATTACAAGTTTATCCATTAAACCAATTCGAATTATTACTGCGATTGGTGTATTGACTTCGTTCTTTAGTTTTGCTCTTATCATTTGGGTTCTTTGGGCTAAATTCTCAAATAACTCTGTTGCTGGTTGGGCAAGTACATATGCCATTGTAAGTTTACTTGGTGGTGTGCAATTAATCAGTCTTGGAGTCATTGGTGAATACATCGGTAAGATTTATTTAGAAACAAAAGAACGTCCTCGATATATTATTGGGGATCGGACTTATGATGAAGATGAGAAGGAAGACTAGTTCTTCCTTTTATTTTGCAATTGAAGGAGTTAGGTGAATGAAGAATTTAAAAGATTGGCAATCATTATTGAGACGTCAATGGGTTATATCGATTCTCATTAGTGCTATATTTACATTTCTTGTTTGGATTGCCATGGCAACGAGCGTAAGAAAAGGATTGCCTTTACTAGATGCTAGCAATTTCGAATATTTTGGATATGCTATGAGTAAAGGAGATATGCTCTATACTCAAATTTTCGACCATAAAGGACCAATGATTTTTCTTATTAATTATATTGGATATTTAATTGGTGGCCCTTTTGGAGTAAAACTTCTCTATTTGGCATCTGTTTTCTTGTTCTTCAATGGATGTTTTTATATTTCTAAACTATTTGTTGGAACAGTTTCAAGTATTTTTGTGAACACAGTGATGTACTTTGTTTTCATGCGCTATTATGAAGGTGGATGGGGACTCGAAGGATATATGCTTCCGTTTATTGTTTATTCACTTTATATTTTGATTCGTTATTTGATGAAAAATGAATATCGTACGATTGAAATCATTCTTGTTGGGTTTTCATTTGCATTTGTATTCTTGACAAAAGCAAATATGATTGGTCTTTGGATTGTCTTTGCACTTTATATGCTCGTGTCATTGCTTTATCAAAAGAAATTTGCCGAACTAGGTAAGCTGATTCTACATTTCATAATGGGCGCATTATTGCTCGTCATTCCAGTTTCCATTTACTTATGGGTGAATGGAGCATTTTACGAAATGATTTATCAATCCATTATTTTGAACTTCATTTATTCGAAGGATGCGGCGATGGCAACGATGAAAGAGATGGTGGAATGGTATCTCAAAGAAAGTAATAGTTTCTATTTGAATCTATGTATGATTGTTTCCACATTTATCTTTTGGAAGAATAATAAGAAATTAGCGATTGTATTGAATGCAACATTTCTTGTTTGTTTGTATTTAGCCATTGTTTCGAAGCGTGAATATTTACATTATTTAATTATATTGATTCCTTTATATGTACCGTATGTTGCAGCAATCTTGAAACCGTTAGAAAAGTATTTCCCATCAACAAAGGCACTCGTTTATGCTTCATTAGTGGTTGTTCTTTTCTACGGGAACTTGAAGGAAATCAACCAAATGCGTCGACAAAGATATACAGATAAAGCTACACAAGAAGAAGTGGTAGCAAACTATATTCAGGAACGTACTGAGCCGACAGACCGTATTTATTCTCATCGAATGAATGGAATTATTTATATGTTGTCTGACCGCTTATCTAATAGTCGATTCTTTTTCATACCGTCACTACAAGATGAAACTCCAATTATCGATATGTTCAAAGAAGGTTTCAGTGCAAATCTTCCGAAGTTTATTGTATACCGCGCAGAGTTTGATAATGACCGTTTAACGGATAAATATATTCGCGAAGAAATTGCCCAAAAATATCAATTAGTAAAAACGGTTGGAGAAATGGAAATCTATCAACTTATCAAAAACTAGTTTTTTCCTTTTCATTTTCACGTCGTTATGATAGGATAAAGCATATATAGAAAACACATTGATGGAAAAGGGTTTTTAACAAAGCTTTTCAGGGAGGAAGATCCTGACTGCAAGTCTTCCAAGTCACGTTTCAAACTTTTCACTTCCGGAGTGACCATTGGGATTCACTGATGAATAATGGTTCGGGTCGCCCCCGTTAACAGCGTCCAAGTGTCTTGAGCCTGTCTCAAGGAACAAGGGTGGTACCGCGAAATTTCGTCCCTTATAGTCTTTTGGCTATAAGGGATTTTTATTTTTATAAGGAGGAATACAATGAATTTAGAAGAAATGAAAGTACAGTTTGATGCGATTCGTAAAGATGTGCTTGCTTCATTAGAAGAAGTGCAAACATTAAAAGAGCTCGATCAAATTCGTGTACAACAATTAGGGAAAAAAGGACCAATCACTGAAGTTCTAAAAAACATTAAAAACTTAGCCAACGAAGAGAAACCAAAAGTGGGGGCTCTTGCCAATGAATTACGTTCTGTCTTAGAAGAAAAAATCGCTTCAGTTAAAGAAGTGCTTGAGGCAAAAGCGTTAGAAGAAGCGTTGCAATCTGAAACGATTGACGTCACAATGCCAGGACGTCCAATGGAACGTGGAACTGCGCACGTATTAGCGCACGTTCAAGACCAAGTAGAAGATTTCTTCATCGGCCTTGGATACCAAGTCGTAGAAGGGCCAGAAGTGGAATCAGACCACTATAACTTCGAGATGATGAACTTGCCAAAAGATCACCCAGCGCGTGATATGCAAGATACATTCTACATCACTCCTGAGTACTTACTTCGTACACAAACTTCTCCAGTACAAGCTCGTACAATGGAAAAACATGACTTTACAAAAGGTCCATTGAAGATGTTAAGTCCAGGTCGTGTATTCCGTCGTGATAACGATGATGCGACTCACTCACATCAGTTCTATCAAATCGAAGGTCTTGTCATCGATAAACATATTACGATGTCAGACTTAAAAGGGACTCTTGCGGCATTTGCTAAAGAAATGTTCGGGGAAGACCGTGAAGTGCGTCTTCGTCCAAGTTACTTCCCATTCACTGAGCCATCTCTAGAAGTGGATATTAGCTGCTTCAAATGTGGTGGCGAAGGCTGTTCTGTATGTAAAGGAACAGGTTGGATTGAAGTATTAGGTAGTGGTATGGTGCATCCAAACGTGCTTGAAGCTGCTGGTGTGGATTCAAGTGTTTACGGTGGATTTGCCTTCGGGTTAGGTCAAGACCGTATCGCGATGTTGAAATATGGGATTGAAGATATTCGTTCATTATATACAAACGATGTGCGTTTCTTAAGCCAATTTACGAAAGAATCATAAGAGGAGGAAGAACATGAAATTATCATACGAATGGTTAAATGAATATATTGATTTATCACAAATCACTCCTCAAGAATTAGGAGAAAAAATGTCTCGTACAGGGATCGAAGTCGATAGCGTAACGGTTCCAGGCGAAGGCTTAAAAGGACTAGTGGTTGGTTTAGCAACAGAAGTCGTTGACCATCCAGACTCAGACCACTTACACGTTGTCACAGTTGAAGTAGGACAAGACGAGCCGCTTCAAATCGTGTGTGGGGCTCCAAATATCGCAGCAGGCCAAAAGGTAATCGTGGCAACTCACGGTGCACGCATTGCTGGCGGTCATAAAATTAAACGTGGGAAATTACGTGGCGTAGAATCTCAAGGGATGATTTGTTCCTTACAAGAAATCGGTGTGCCAAGTAACTTAGTACCAAAAGAATACGAAGATGGAATTTATGTGTTCACAGATGACAGCATTGAAGTGGGAAGCGACGCAGTTCATGCATTAGCGCTTGATTCAGCAATCGTGGAACTCGACATCACTGCGAACCGTTCTGACGCTTTAAGCATGCGCGGTTCTGTTCACGAAATCGGTGCGATTTACAACTTGAAGAACAATTTAGAACCAGATGCTTTTGAAAAAGGAACATCTTCTGAAATTCCAGGCGTTGTCAAAGTTTCTGTAGAAAACGAAGCAGATGCTCCTGCATACCACGCATTCTTAATCGAAGGCGTTAAAGTAGCTCCAAGTCCACAATGGATGCAAAACCGTTTAATCGCAGCCGGTGTTCGTCCAATCAATAATCTTGTGGACGTAACAAACTACATCTTAATGGAATACGGTCAACCGCTTCATGCATTTGACTACGATAAATTACCTGAAAAAGCCATCCATGTTCGTCGCGCAACTGAAGGCGAAACATTAGTGACTTTAGATGGGGAAGAACGTACATTAGAAAACGAAATCGTGATTACTTCAGGCGGCCAACCTGTCGCATTAGCTGGGGTCATGGGTGGATTAGACACTGAAATCTCAGACGAGACAACAACAGTCTTATTAGAAGCAGCTTTGTTCGATCCTAAAGCGGTTCGCTTAGCTTCACAAAAACATAACTTACGTAGCGAATCAAGTGCTCGTTTTGAAAAAGGCATTAACAAAGCAACAATCGTTCAAGCTGGAAAACGCGCTGCAGCATTGATTGCCGAGCTTGGTGGCGGAACAGTGAAAGAAGAATTTGCTTCTGTACAAAGCTATGACTTAGAATTACCAGTTGTAAGCATCACTCTAGAACGCTTAAACCACGTTTTAGGAACAAACTTAACCGTAGAAGAAGTGAAACAAGTATTTGCACAATTAGAATATCCAACAACTGTAGAAGGAACTCGTTTCGACGTGACAATCCCTGCATGGAGATTTGATATTTCTATCGAAGCAGACTTAGTGGAAGAAGTAGGACGTATTTACGGATACGACAAGATTCCTGCAACATTACCAACAACTGAAAGTACAGTGGGTGGCTTAACAGACAAACAACGCTTCATCCGTTACACTCGTCAATTCATGCAAGGAGCTGGACTTTCACAAGCGTACACTTATGCTTTAACAACTCCAGAGAAATCAAAATGGTTTACGAAGAAAGACGCAACAAGCGTGCGTTTAAGCTGGCCAATGAGTGAAGATCGTAGCGAATTACGTCAATCACTATTACCAAGTTTATTAGAAGCCGTTCAATACAATGTGGCTCGTTCACAAAACAACGTGAAATTATTCGAAGCAGGCCGTGTGTTCAAGTTAGGAACTGCTGGCAATGAAGATTTCATCGAGAACGAAGTCATTGCGGGTATTTTAACAGGAGACGTAACAAGTGCGAACTGGAATCATAAAGCAGAGAA
>CALJSD010000039.1 GCA_937976325.1 uncultured Carnobacterium sp. | reverse complement strand
GAAAAAGTGCATCATCCTTTAAAATTAACCGTGTGCAATTCGACACGGTTTACTCCAATCAAAAACCGCTTTTACGATTCGTGGAGAAATTTCCTTAAAAATGGTACAATCACGGCAAAAGCATCCAAAGAAATTCAAGACGCTTATGCTGTTATTGATTTCTATAATTTAGATTCGGAGGAAATGAAGATGGCGGAACAAATGGGAAAATACGAAGAAGTCTATTGGAAAACAATCGAATATGCCAAAGAGACCGCTAGAGAAGCTGGACTTAAAGAAGGTCAAGTTTTGGCATTTCTTAAAATGAATCTTCCTATCACAGAAATCATGAAACACACTGGATTATCTGAAGAAGAGATTCAAAAAATTAAAAATACACTATAACAAAAACCGCTTAGAATCACGCATCCATGCTGACTCTAAGCGGTTATTTTTTAGAATTGTTTTACGACAACCCCATCAGGAGTTCCTACAAGCACGATATCCGTCATGTTTGTGAAGAGACCTTGCTCTACCACGCCTGTCATGCCTTTGATTTTTTCTCCAAATGCGATTGGGTCTTTAATTGGATAGACATCCAAGTCTATAATGTAGTTTTTGCTATCGGTTAAGTAACGTTCTCCGTCACGTTCGCGGAATGTTGGTTTGTACCCTAACGCTTCAAAACGTTTGAATAATTGTTCTGAACCATAAGGCACCACTTCCACTGGTAATGGGAAACGACCTAAGTAGTCGACCATTTTTGATTCGTCTACAATCCAGATAACACTTTTTGATTGTTCGGCAACGATTTTTTCGAATAATAACGCACCGCCGCCCCCTTTGATTCCTGAAAAATCTGGAGCGATTTCGTCTGCGCCATCGATTGTGACATCGATATAATCCACTTCATCCACGCTCTTCAACGGAATTCCAAGCGCTTCTGCTTGTTTCTTCGTTGCTAAAGAAGTCGTTACTCCCACGATTTCAAGACCTTCTTCTTTCACGCGGCGACCGATTTCTTCTACAAAATAGTAGGCTGTCGAACCAGTTCCTAGACCAACCGTCATTCCACTTTCTACATATTCTGCGGCTTTCTTGCCGACTAATTCTTTCATGTTCATTCAAGTTTCCCCCTGAGAAATTATCTATGTTGAGTATAGCATAACTACCTTCTTCAAACTATCTCTTCTAGCAATTTTCTACTTCTTTTTATGCGATGCGGCTGCTTCTAAGGCGCGTTTTAAATAACGACCCGTATGACTGTTTTTATCTTTCGCCACTTCTTCAGGCGTCCCTGTCGCAATAACAAGTCCACCACCGCTACCGCCTTCTGGTCCCATATCAATGATATAGTCAGCGGTCTTAATCACATCTAAGTTATGTTCGATGACAAGCACGGTATTTCCCGCTTCAACTAAACGATTCAACACTTCAAGTAGGCGTGCGATATCGTCTGTATGCAAGCCAGTTGTTGGTTCATCGAGCACGTAGAAGGTATTGCCGGTTGAGACACGTTGGAGTTCGCTGGCTAACTTCATCCGTTGCGCTTCTCCTCCAGAGAGCGTTGTGGCAGATTGGCCAAGGGTTACGTAGCCGAGTCCGACATCCTTAATCGTTTGTAATTTACGTTTGATTTTTGGTACGGCTTGGAAAAATTCCACCGCTTCTTCGACCGTTAATTCAAGAATATCCGCGATACTCTTTCCTTTGTATTTCACTTCAAGGGTTTCAGAGTTATAACGCGTTCCGTGGCAGACTTCACACGGCACATACACGTCTGGCAGGAAGTGCATCTCGATTTTCAGAATGCCGTCCCCTTTACAAGACTCGCATCGTCCACCCTTCACGTTGAAACTGAAGCGTCCCTTCTTATATCCGCGGATTTTTGCTTCGTTTGTAGTCGCAAATAAATCACGAATATCGTCAAATACACCTGTATACGTCGCAGGGTTGCTTCGTGGTGTTCTTCCGATTGGGCTTTGGTCGATATCGATAATCTTATCGAGGCTCTCAAATCCAGAAATGCTCTTGAACTTCCCTGGTTTTTCCTTCGTACGTGTAATCTCACGTGCTAAGGCTTTCTTCAATACGCTGTTGACAAGCGAGCTCTTACCAGAACCCGATACCCCTGTCACGGCTACGAAACGTCCAAGTGGCACATCCACATCGATAGCGCGTAAGTTGTTTTCCGCAGCGCCTTCTAAATGGATCCAGCCTTTATCTTCAGTGCGGCGTTCGCTTGGAACTGGAATGTATTTCTTCCCAGCTAAATATTGTCCTGTCAGTGATTTCTTATTCTTCTCCACTTCTTTTGGAGTTCCTGCAGCGATAATCTCACCACCGAATTCACCCGCACCTGGACCGATATCAATCAAGTAGTCCGCAGCACGCATCGTGTCTTCGTCATGTTCTACGACAATTAAGGTATTTCCAAGGTCACGCATGCTCTTCAATGACTCAATTAAGCGGTCATTGTCGCGTTGGTGAAGTCCAATCGATGGCTCATCTAAAATATAGAGGACGCCAGAAAGATTTGAACCGATTTGAGTCGCTAAACGAATTCGTTGCGCTTCTCCCCCTGATAACGTTCCAGCGGCACGGCTCAATGTTAGATATTGCAAGCCAACATTGCGTAAGAATTTCAAACGAGAGCTTACTTCTTTTAAGATTGGCGCAGCGATTTGCTCGTCTGTTTCCGATAAGTTTAAGTCTTTGAAGAAATCAATCTCATCATCTACAGACAGTGCCAACACCTCACTGATGTTTTTGCCTCCGACTTTGACAGATAATGCCTGTTCATTTAAACGGAAACCGTGACATCTCTTACATTCGGATTCGGTCATATATTGGCGCATTTGTTCACGCGTAAAATCACTATTGGTTTCATGGTAACGACGATCGACATTCACGGCCACTCCTTCAAAAGGAATTTCCACATCACGCACGCCACCAAATTCATTTTCATAATGGAACTTGAAGGTCGCATCTCCTGAACCGTACAACACCATGTTCTTTTGCGACTGCGTCAATTTCTCGAATGGAATATTCATCGGAATCTTGAACTGTTTACAAAATTGCTCGAGCATCGTTGGATAATAGTTCGAACTAATTGGATTCCAAGGAACAAGCGCTCCCTCTTCCAGCGTTAAGTTTTTATCCGGAACGATTAAATCTAGGTCGACTTCCAGTTTTGACCCTAAACCGTCACACTCCGGACACGCTCCAAACGGCGCATTGAACGAGAAAAGACGAGGCTCTAATTCGCCCACCGTGAAGCCACAAACCGGACATGAATGGTGTTCACTGAAGAGATGTTCTTCCCCACCAATCACATCGACAATCGCATAACCTTCCGCTAAACGAAGAGCCGCTTCAATCGAATCGAATAGACGTGAACGACTCTTATCGCTCACTACGATACGGTCCACGACGATTTCAATATTATGTTTCTTATTCTTCTCGAGATTGAATTCTTCAGTGACTTCATGCATCTCGCCATCCACGCGCACACGCACATAGCCGTCTTTTTGAATCTTCTCGAAGACTTTCTTATGCTCGCCTTTCTTCTGAACGACAACCGGCGCCAACACTTGAATCTTAGTCTTCTCTGGCATCGCCATGACGCGGTTTACCATTTGTTCCAAGGACTGGCTTTCAATCGGCGTGCCGTCATTTGGACAGATCGGTTTTCCCACACGCGCATATAATAAACGTAAATAGTCATTAATTTCCGTCACCGTTCCGACTGTTGAACGCGGATTACGAGACGTTGTTTTTTGGTCGATGGCAATCGCTGGACTCAAGCCGTCGATACTATCCACGTCTGGTTTGTCCATTTGCCCTAAAAATTGACGTGCGTATGCAGATAGACTCTCTACATAACGACGTTGACCTTCTGCGTATAATGTATCAAACGCCAGCGAGCTCTTCCCTGACCCCGATAGTCCTGTAATCACGACAAACTGGTCACGAGGAATGCTTACATCAATATTTTTTAAATTATGAGATCGTGCACCATGCACGACAATATGGTCTTTTGCCATTTCTATACCTCTTTTTTAATCGATACCTCTATTGTATCAAACTTTCCGCACACGAACAAATGTTCTTACAGTTTCACTTCGATTTCTACTGGACAGTGGTCGCTTCCTGTGACATCACTACGAATGTCGACTTCTTTTAGAAGCGGTGCGAGTGCTTCGGATACGACAAAATAGTCAATTCTCCATCCAATATTTCGTGCACGAGCGCCACCCATGTAGCTCCACCAGCTATACGCCCCAACTGTGTCAGGATGTAAGTAGCGGAACGCATCCACTAAGCCGTTTGCGACAACTTGGTCGAATTTCGCACGTTCTTCTTTGGTGAATCCGGCATTATTCACATTCGTTTTTGGATTCGCTAAGTCGATTTCCTTATGCGCCACGTTCAAGTCGCCACAGAAAATCACTGGTTTTGTCTCTTCGAGCTTCTTGATATATGCAAGAAAATCATCTTCCCACACTTGACGGTACGCTAGACGCGATAAGTCGCGTTTTGCATTTGGTGTATAGACCGTCACTAAGTAAAATTTCTCGAATTCGGCTGTAATCACACGTCCCTCTTGGTCATGTTCTTCGATGCCGATGCCATATGTTACCGATAGTGGTTTTACTTTGGTGAAGATGGCCGTTCCAGAATAGCCTTTTTTCACCGCCGAGTTGAAATACACATCATACTCGCTAAACTCCATCCCGAGTTCCACTTGATCTTGTTGCGCCTTTGTTTCTTGTAGGCATAAAATATCTGGATTACTTTCTAATACGTACTCTTGTAGAGCCCCTTTATTTAATACAGAACGAATTCCGTTCACATTCCACGTTGCTAATTTCATTGTTTTCCCTCCATTACGTCCCTTCCATAGTATCAACTCTAGGGCCTTTTTGCGAATAAAAATAACCAGCAGAAAGCATTTCTGCCTCCTTCTGGTTATTTGAGTTTTTCTTTAAATTGTTTGAGTGAACCTTGATTTTCTTCTGGCAAGCAAACATAGAAGCTTGTTTGACCATTTTCAGATTCAGCATACATCATACCGCCATGTGATTTTACAATGTTCTCGGCAATCGCAAGGCCAAGTCCTGTTCCGCCTGTTTCTTTAGAACGGGATGCTTCTGCGCGGTAGAAACGTGCAAAGAGTTGTTCCAACACTTCTTTCGAAATTGGATCTCCGGCGTTTCGAACGGCAATTGTCACGACTCCATCATTTCTTAAGACTTCCATTGTAATAACAGAATCTTCATGTCCGTATTTAATCGCATTCGATAACAGGTTATTAATCACGCGCACCATTTTCTCGGCATCGAGTTCAAGCACGACATCGCGGTTATTCGGCAAGACTTCAATCGCCATCTTGCGTTTTTGCGCCTCGAGTTCGAAGTCCGCTGCTACTTGCTCTAAGAAATTCACGATTGGAATATCATTAAGTCTAAGCGGTGCTCCATTTGGACGCGTCGTCGTATATTCGAATAAGTCGTCCACGAGTAATTTCATTTGTTCCGCCTTCGAATACGCGATTTCCGCATAACGCTTCGCATCGGCGCTCTCGACATTTGGCTGATTTACAATCAATCCGAGATACCCGATAATCGACGTCAATGGTGTTCGAATATCATGCGATACATTGGTAATCAATTCGTCCTTCGACTTCTCAATCGCACGTTCATCCTCTAACGCGTTTACGGTCGAATCTACCAGGCGGTTAATCGAGTTCACGACTTGTCCCATGTCTCCGGATAAACGGAATGGAATTCGTCTGTCATACTGCCCGTCCGCAATCAAATGCAATTCTTCCAAAATATGGTTCAACTGCATTTGTTGGTATCTTCGCATCAAGCGCCAATAAGTAAATGCCACTGCAA
Organism: uncultured Carnobacterium sp.; assembly: GCA_937976325.1. Classification (GTDB taxonomy): domain Bacteria; phylum Bacillota; class Bacilli; order Lactobacillales; family Aerococcaceae; genus Granulicatella. The sequence continues at coordinate 3,599 of CALJSD010000039.1, read as the reverse complement.
AAACGACCGATGTAATCGTAAAGATATTTTTGTAGAACGCAATTTGTTCGCGCTCGATATGCCATACTTCACGAGCAGAGAATTCCACCGAAATGAACCCTGGCTCATTAATGAGTTGGCTAACCATCACGAGAATTCCTAAGTATAAAAGGAATACAATACAGAGCGTCACGATTCCTTCTAATACAAGTTCGCTGACTTCCTTTGGCGTGAGCGTCAAGAGTGTCGGTTCGTTTTTGACTTTTCGAAGGTGAAGAACTTTTTTATTATTTGTCTTCAATCTTGTAGCCTACTCCCCATACTGTTTCAATGACTTTTTCTCCGCCAGTCGCTTCGGCAATCTTGTCGCGAAGGTGGCTTACGTGTACCATTACCGTTTTCGTTGAAACGATACTTTCTTGTTGCCATACCGTTTCGAAGATTTCATCTGCACTAAATACGCGGTTTGGATGGCTTGCAAGTAAGTATAGAATTCCGAATTCTAATACGGTTAATTGAATTTCAGTGCCATTTGTTGTTGTGACTTGGTGAGATTCTTTCTTGATTGTTAAAGGTCCGATTGTAATTTCTTCGTTCGCTGGGCCTTCTTGTGTAATCGTTGAGCGACGTAATAATGATTTCACACGCGCGATGACTTCAAGCGGGTTGAATGGTTTTGTAACGTAGTCGTCGGCACCATTTGTTAAGCCTTGAATTTTATCGATATCTGTTGATTTCGCGCTTAATAATAGAATTGGCAATTGTGCATTTTCTTTACGCACTTCATGCACCACTGAGATTCCGTCTAAGCGAGGCATCATAATGTCCAAGATAATCATATCGATATCTGGATACATTTTTAATTTTTCAAGGGCTTGTTTCCCGTCATAGGCTTTTACAATTTCATAATTTTCGTTCTTTAAGTAAATCGTCAATAATTCAACGATTTCGCGATCATCATCTACTACTAAAATTTTCATGAGCATTCCCTCTTTTCATTCTTTTTCTACCTTATCGTATTAAAAATATAAGTTTTTTGCTAGTAATTTTTACGATTCTTGATGTTTACTTAATAAATTCCTAAGAAATGGCTTAAAAACGGCCTCTAACACGACCGTCACGCGAACTTTTGTTATAATGAAACACGAAGAACTCTAAAGGAGAATCGTATGACTCAATCACCTATCAAACAGCAAACCATTCAATTGGTTGCCTCACAAATTCCAAAAACTGAAAAATTAGAAGAGATGCTAACGCCATTCGCGCTCGATGAGACGCTGATTCGTCATCTGACAAAGGAAGAAGACGGCCCATTCGTTCACTTCTGGACGCTTGAAGATATCGTGATTCTTGGGATGACCGATACGAAGGTGCCTTATCTGGGACAAGGGCTTGAAAGACTGCGCGCTCATGGTTTTACACCAGTTGTGCGCCAAGCAGGTGGCCTAGCTGTAGTGAGTAACGAAGGTATCTTAAACATCAGCCTTCTCTTTAAAAATAAACAAATGCCAACGATTAACGAAGCTTACGAATGGATGCAACAACTCATCCAGGAGACTTTCCCAGAAGCGGAAGCCCTTGGTGGAATCGAAGCTTTTGAAGTGGCCGATTCGTACTGCCCAGGAGACTATGACTTAAGCATTCAAAAGCGTAAAATTGCCGGGATTGCACAACGCCGTTTGAAAGATGTCGTGTGCGTTTCGATTTACCTCAGCGTCTACGGTGACCAAAATCGTCGTGGCCGTGTTGTTCGTGATTTCTATGACCATGCCATTCAAGGGGAAGAAACGAAATGGCATTTCCCAGAAGTCAACGCCGATAGCATGTGGAATATTAGTGACGCCCTTGGAATCGACCTCACGATTGAAGACGTTCAAGTCCGCGTCTTACAGGCTTTAACAAAACTTGGATGCACGCTCGAAGAAAACGAAACGGACTTTCTTCACACTCCAGATTTCCAAAAAGCACTCGAGCGTTTTGTGAAACGACAATAATCCGTTAAAAAACGCGGTATAAAAGCATTCTAAACGGTTACCCCTCTTGCTTTTCTACCGAAAATAGCATAAACTGAAAGTGCTTATGATAAAAATTCACAATCTAATCGAAAGAAGGCGTCAAACGCATGACTGAAGCATTTAAACGTGAAAAAGTATTTCGTGACCCAGTACACGATTATATCCACGTGCAACATCCAATTATTCTTGAATTAATTAATAGTCGTGAATTGCAACGACTCCGCAGAATTAAACAAACCGGAGCTTCCATGTATACTTTCCATACAGCGGAACACTCACGATTCTCTCACTCTTTAGGGGTATATGAAATTGCCCGCCGTATTTGCGACAACTTTGCGCGTAACTACGCAACCAAAGAAGAAGGAGACGGACTATGGGACGACAGCAATCGCCTTGTTGTACTCTGCGCTGCCCTCTTGCATGATATCGGGCACGGACCATACTCTCATACTTTCGAGAAAATCTTTGATACAAACCATGAACAAATCACGATTGACATCATCTTGTCTGAGGAAACAGAAGTGAACCAAATTTTACGTAAAGTCTCTTCTACTTTCCCGCAAGAAGTGGCCAGCGTGATTCAAAAAACACATCCAAACCCTCAAGTGGTGCAATTGATTTCAAGCCAAATCGATGCAGACCGTATGGACTACTTGCTTCGTGACGCTTATTTCACAGGGGTAAACTACGGAACGTTCGACCTTACGCGTATCCTTCGTGTGATTCGTCCGTATAAAGGCGGCATTGCTTTTACCTATTCAGGAATGCACGCGGTGGAAGACTACATCGTGAGTCGTTATCAAATGTACATGCAAGTGTATTTCCACCCAGTTTCTCGTGGGATGGAAGTCGTGTTAAATCACTTATTGAAACGCGCTGCGGCTTGCTACAACTCAGAATCGAATCCATTAAGACACTCTGCAACGTTCTTGAAACCTTTCTTCGAAGGAACATGGACATTGGAAGACTACTTACGTCTCGATGATGGCGTGTTAAACACATACTTCTCTCACTGGTTACTAGAAGAAGATGCGATTTTAAGCGACTTATCGGATCGTTTCATTAACCGTCGTCCGTTCAAATCAGTGCCATTTAACCGTACAAACGATGGCGCTCAAATCGAACGCATGAAACAAATCGTAGAAGAAGTTGGCTTCGACCCAGAATACTACACTGCGATTAACAACAGTTTCGACTTACCATATGATTTCTATCGTCCAGATTCAATTAAACCAAGAACGCAAATCGAGCTTGTCGAACGCAACGGCAATATGGTTGAGTTGTCTCAAGTAAGTTCGATTGTAGATGCCATTTCCGGAAAAGTACGTGGTGACGAACGCCTCTACTTCCCTCGCGAAATGGTGAGCGGCGAAATGCAAAACGGCCTCTTCATGGACGACTATGCAGAGTTTCAAAATATCGCTGCACAATTGGATGTATTCTCGAACCAAATGAAGTAAACTTTACTGAGCAAAAATAACTAAGGTTTCTACTTTTTCCATTACTCCAATCCTTTCGGATATCTTCATAGTAGCGATAATGGGGCATCGGATTGAGCCTTACGTCTCAATTCCTACCAAGCTTCAAACTGACTCTACGGGTTAC
>CALJSD010000038.1 GCA_937976325.1 uncultured Carnobacterium sp. | reverse complement strand
GACTCACCATGACAAAAGTCACTATAAAAAATGACGGCAGAATTTGACAGCTTCTACCATACAATTAGGAAATTTTCCGTTCTTTTCAGAGAATTTCGGAACCCTTTTCATTATTGTTGTAAACGCAATTCTTCCTCTTTACTTTCCTGATTTTTACTACTATAATGCAGGTAGAGAAAGGGGGTAGCGATTATGAACGTACCTACACTAGCATCACAACGTATCTCTCTAAGGCCCTTTCACGAAACTGACATGGAGATTGTTCAGTCATTGCTAACCGACCCACTAGCAACGTCTAATCTTCCATGGGTATCTGCAACGTCTCATTTAAATGCAGAGAACTTTTATACACACCTAATGGACAACGATCCGTACTTTTTTATGATTGAAATGAAGAATTACGACCTGCCAATTGGCTTTATGAAAGTCTCCACAGACCAAAGTCATCTATTGGATTTCGCGCTGCTCGAAGAATACTGGCACCGTGACATTTTAATTGAAGCCTTTCAATTATTACATCCGTACCTTATTGAGCAGGACATCTCAGAGCTCTATTTAAAAGTAGAAAGTACGCACACAGACTCATGCGACTTCGCCAAACGCATCGGATTCTTATACGAGCACTCTTATGACATTCCACACGGAAGCACGGTCCGCCTATACCATATGATTCTCAACCCTGAGAAAGCTCGCTTCAATCCCGAATTGTGGCAAGAAAACTCTGAACACTACATCGAAACCTTTTAGACTGCAAGAAACTCCGACTGGAATCCCAGCCGGAGTTTTTTCGTTAATTTATTTTCTAAAGAATTTCCAATATGCTGAATAGGGAATAATTATCGCAAATAGTAGAAAAAATTTATTAACATACATATCTGCATTACCTCTAAAATCAAAATGAATAGGTATTGAATTCGGTAAAAACAAGCAAATAATATAAATAACTATCACCATAAAAACAAGCACAAGTATATCTTTCATTTTTTATCCCCCTTTTAAATTAAATTGGATTGACTCATTTTGTGATACATCATCAAACTCATCACTACTAACCCCATCGATATGATTGGCAGGACATAAATCATTTGAAGATGGAATAACCAATTGAGGAATATTGGCATCATTAAAGAAATGGCCCCCACCAGTGCCGTTACAATAACAGGTAGGCTCTGTTTTACAATTATCATTTCGTTATCCCAGTCATAATTTGGATATTTTTTATTAAAAAATATTCCCACTATTGTTATAAAAACAGAATAGCATACAGGTACAAAAACAAGATTAAAGAATTGCATACTATCCATCTCCATTTTAAAGAGAAAAATAAGAATCGAAAGCATGTACCCTATAAAGTGTAGTGTAAGCGTCAAAGCTATCTTCGCATTTAGGATGGTCTTTATCTTTACTGGAGAAGTTTGTAATATCCATATATTTCTACCCTCTAAAGAAATTGATGACGCAGCAGGACAACTAAGTGAAAGCATCGAAGCAATAAAAAGAGGAGCAAAAGTAGCAATATATTCTGTTATATTTTCCACCCCTGAACTCTCTTTAATTTGCTCCACAGAATTGAACAATAAAAAGATGCTAAATGCGCACAATAAAACCACTCCAAGTCCTGCGTTTAAGACAGTCATATACGAGCTAAAAAATCTTCCCATTTCCTTTTGATACAAAGCTAAGAACACCGATTTTTGCTGATAAGAAGTGCTCGAACAGACATATTTTGTCTCCCTTCTAGACAACAAGTGCAGTTGACTATAGTTTTTCGAAACAATTTTTATAAAAGCTACAAAAACCACTATAGAAAGAAAGATAAATACACTCATTCCTACCTCACTCTGTATTTGGTGAACAAAAAATTGAGAAAGAGGATATAATTGCATGATTTGCTTTGCAAGAATGACTCCTACGCTACTGCCTTTATCTCCAGAATTCATCGCTATCGCTGCAAAAAAGCCGATTCCTCCAAGTACTAAAAATGCGAATATAATGGACATATACTTTTTGTGTTTAAATCTAGACGAAGTAACCACTATCCCAATCCCCAATATAGAGGCGAGACACATCGGAATGAAAGGAACCATAAACATTGAACAAAAATAGAGAACAATAGAGAAAACAGGTTGCCCCTCGTTTTGTATCCAAATTATTCCACCCGGCAACGTAAAAACTAGTCCGATTAAGACATTTAATAAGTAGATAAATAAGAATTTGCTAGTAATAATATCTGAATTCTTTATAGGTAAGGATAAAAGTATATCCAAATCTCGGCTATCAAATAAAATACTATTGGAATAGAAGATGGTTAAGAAGAGGATTGAAAAACTAGAAACTGATACCATATATGCAGGAATTAATTCTCCCTGACCCATCTGCACTAATGTCTGGGCGGTAAATAAATTATATACTGCAACAAATAGAAACAAAGTCAGTATTCCAAAAAAAGAGATAGCAATGGACGTTTGTTTTTTACTTCCTCTTTCTTTTATCTCATTAATAGGAATGAAATTATTCATTTGAGCATTCATTAAAGTCATCATTTTGCTCATAATCTTGTACCTCCATAAAAAATGATTCTAGTGACTGATTCCCTTTAACTTCATTCGTATCCCCGCTACAAATAATCTTTCCATTTTTTATCACAGCAATTTTATTACATAATTTCTCCGCTACATCTAATACGTGAGTAGAAAAGAAGATGGCGCCTCCTTCTGAAACACACTCTTTCATTATTTTTTTTAACTCAAAAGCTGCTTGAGGATCCAATCCGACAAATGGCTCATCTAAAATTAATAATTTTGGTGAATGGACTAATGCAGCAATAATAGCAGTCCTTTGCTTCATCCCATGCGAGTAGGTTGAAATGACTCTAGATAGATTTTTGGTCATATGAAATACTTCTGCATATTTTTTAATTTTTTCTTCTCTGATTTCTGTTGGAACCTCAAATATATCTGCAATAAAATGGATATATTGAGCGCCCGTTAAATGTTCATATAAATCAGGGTTATCTGGGATATAGGCCATCATTTTTTTGCATGCAATTGGATCCTTCTTAATCGAATGTCCTCCAATCATAATTTCTCCGCCATCAAAGTCATGAATGCCGACTACCGCCTTAATCGTTGTCGTTTTACCTGCACCATTCGCTCCAATAAAGCCATATATATCCCCTGAGTGAATGGATAAAGAAATACCCTCTACTGCTTTCTTTTCCCCGTAACTTTTAGTGAAATTTCGGATTTCTAACATATTTATACCTCCTGTTGACAAATTGTCAGTTTTGGTTTTAAATTTTACCGATAGCACAATTTCTTACGCTATCGGTACTATAATTTCAATTTAATCGAATAAATTTTTGGCGTTTAGAGTTCTCTCTAAAATAATCTTATAGGCACTTAAATAATCGTCCAATGATTCTTTGTCACTATATTTCATACTCATATTATTAGAGACAAACACATAAGCTGTCATCAAAAATTCCGCTGTCTCCAAAGGATATTGAACCAAAAAGGATTGCTCTTCTATCCCTTGTTGAATGATCTTTTCAAAATAGATTGTCAATTTTTTGATGAGTTTATGAGATAATTTATCAATCATATAGCGATTTTCTTCTAAATCAACGGTCTTTTGTAATTCAGTCCCCTCGACGGAAATTCGTTCTGAAGAAATAATTGTTGCTTCAATAAATCCTCTCACTTTTTCTATTGCAGATTTATCTTTTGAAAATGTAATCTGATAAATATCTTTTAATAATTTCTCCGAATACTGTTCGACAAGACAATATAAGATATCTTCTTTATTTTTAAAGTGATAGTACAATAACCCTCTTGATATATTGACCTTATCCACAATATCTTGGGTAGTTGTATTTGTATACCCTTTTTCCATAAAGAGCTGCATTGCTGCATTCATAATTTCTAAACGGCGCACTTCCGATTCTTTTGCATCTCTCATATCATCCCTCCTAAGGACATCATAACTCTAAACTGACAAACTGTCAATATTGATTATTTATTTTTTATACAAGAACAAATCACAAATGAAACAGATGCTTTAGAAAGTTCTTACGGATTCTATAGGAACCCTTCACAGTTCGAAGGTTTCGTAACGTAACAATAAGTTGAGGTTCCTTTTATTCTCTTACCAACAAGATCAAACAAAGCATTCACACAAATTAAAGCACAAATAAAATAGATGATTACGGAGTAACTTACGGATTCTATAGTAATGGAAATAACGAGTGTAACCGAAATGAATTAGGGCGTCAGTTGATGTTAATCAACATGACGCCCTTTGAAGTTCGGTAGGCAAAGAGACCTTGGCTCTTGCCGGTACAGTTATTTCCTTTACTATGAAGACATCCGTAAGGATACGCAGTAATCATCTAGTAAAATTCTGCACTATTTTGTTTGAAATGCTTCGAAGTCGAATGCTTCGCCTTTGATCTTGTCCGGTAAGATAAGCGCGATTAAAATACCGATGATCGCCGGTCCCATCCATCCTAGCGACAACCCTTGCAGTGGAAGAATTTCCAACGCTTTAGCTAATCCTTCTAATTTCAACGCTGACGCTAAACTTGAAACTGTTGAAATAATTGTTGTCAACGCCACTGTTAACTGCATCCCTCTCTTAGAGAACGCCACTTTCTTGTTCACTAGGATGAAGAAAGCAATCACAACTGTAATTGGATATAAAATCATCAATACTGGAAGTGAGAATGCAATAATCGTTTGAAGACCAAGTGTCGCTACACCAAATCCGATTAATGTAAATACAGTCGCATACACTTTATAAGAGAAGCGTGGGAATGTTTCTTCGAAGAACTCCCCTACTGATACGATTAACCCTACTGTTGTTGTTAAGCAGGTAATCACTACCATCACCGCTAAGAAGGCTTGTCCGAATGTACCGAACAGCTCGCGTGAAGCCATTGTTAAAACGTAAGAACCAACGTTTAAATCTGCATCTTTCGCTAAGGCACTGGCTACGTTGAAGTGATTTCCAAGGAAAGCAAGTCCGATATATAACACGCTGAATCCAATTGCTGTTACGACTCCAACGCTCATGATTGTTTTCTCGTACTCTTTCTTAGAGCTGAAATGGAAGTCTTTCAATGTATTTACGGCAACGACTGAGAAGGCTACCGCTGCTAACGCGTCGAGTGTGTTATATCCTTCGATAAATCCATTTCCGAAGGCTTTTGCTGCTGTCAAATCTGTTTGTCCAGCTAATTCAGGAGCCGTTTGTCCGAATTTGAACGCTCCAACGACCACTAAGATTAAAATTAATCCTGCAAAAATCGGTGTTAAGATTTTACCGATGTTTGATAGAAGTGATGAACGGTTATATGCCAAGTAGAAGGCTACCGCGAAGTAAATCGCTGCGTAAATAATAAGTCCTGATTTTGAATCAGGTAAAAACGGTGCTACCCCGATGTTATACGATACCGTTGCTGTACGTGGAATCGCAAAGAACGGTCCAATTGCCAAATATAATGCAATTAAAAATGCCAACGAGAAAATCGGATGAATCTTTTCGTCCAATTCTTTCTTGAACCCGCCATTAATGACTGTCCCGATTAACAATGTTCCGATAGCAAGACCTACCCCAGAAACGATAAATCCGATGACTGCTGGCCAAAGTTGAGCCGCCGATTGATATCCTAAAGTTGGTGGAAAAATTAAGTTCCCTGCTCCAAAGAAGAATCCGAAAAGCAGTAACCCTGTTAATAATCCTTTTTTCATAAGTTAACTCCTTTAAAAAAGTGGCCCTTCAAATGCCGTTCTTCGCATTCGAAGGGTCACTTATACTCTTTTATTTAATTAAGCTACTGTTGAGCCGTTTGGCATTCCTTCTGGTGCAAAGACCACTTGTAGGACGCCATCTTTTTCAGCCGAAAGAATCATTCCTTGGCTGATTTGTCCGCGCATTTTACGTGGTTTCAAGTTCGCTACGATAACGACTTTCTTACCAACGAACACGCTAGGGTCTGGATACCATTCTGCGATACCAGAAAGGATTTGACGGTGACCGCCCGCATCTCCAGCGTCTAAGCGGAATTGAAGCAATTTGTCTGCCCCTTCCACTGGTCCGCATTCGATGACTTCTGCGACTTTCAATTCAATCTTGTCGAAGTCGTCGTATTTGATGCTTTCTTTTTCGCTTGAAAGTTCCACTTCTTCTGGGTTCCAGTCTGTGTTTTCTTCTTCAGCTGGTGCTCCACCCATTTTAGATTGGATGTAAGCTACTTCTTCTTCAACGTCTAAACGTGGGAAGATTGGTTGTCCTTTTTCAACCACTTTAGTTCCTTCAGGAATCACGCCGAATGTGTGTAATGAAGGGTAATCCATTAACGCGCTATCTGTAATTCCTAATTGTGCCAAGATTTGGCTTGGAGTTTCTGTCAAGAATGGTTGTAAGGCAACAGCAATGATACGTAAGCTTTCTGCTAAGTAGTTCATTGTACGTGCTAATTCTTCTTGGCGCGCTTCATCTTTCACAGCTGCCCATGGAGTTGTTTCGTCGATATATTTATTTGTACGAGAAACGAATTTCCAGATTGCGGCAAGAGCCACTGAGAATTGCATGTTTTCCATTGCTTCTTCTACTTCCACAATCATCGCTTTAGAAGCATCGACTAATTCTTGGTCAAATGTTGAAACAGGTGCAGTGTATGCAGGAATTGTTCCATCGAAATACTTATTAATCATCGCAACAGTACGGTTTAATAAGTTTCCTAAGTCATTGGCTAAGTCATAGTTAATACGTTCTACGAATGATTCTGGAGTGAAGATTCCGTCAGAACCGAATGGCACTTCACGTAATAAATAGTAACGAAGTGCATCTAAGCCGTAACGTTCGATTAATGTGTTAGGGTCTACCACGTTCCCTTTAGATTTAGACATTTTACCGTCTTTCATCAATAACCAACCGTGTGCAAAAATTTTCTTCGGTAATGGTAAATCTAATGCCATTAACATGATTGGCCAGTAAATTGTATGGAAACGAACGATTTCTTTTCCGATGAAATGCACATCTGCAGGCCAGTAGCGGTTGAATAATGTTTCGTCGTCGCTACCATATCCTAGTGCTGTGATGTAGTTTGATAACGCATCAATCCATACGTAAATCACGTGTTTTGGATCGTTTGGAACTGGAATTCCCCAGTCAAATGATGTACGTGAAACGGCTAAGTCTTCTAAACCTGGTTTGATGAAGTTATTAATCATTTCGTTTTTACGAGATTCTGGTTGGATGAAATCTGGGTGTTCTTCGTAGTATTGCAATAAGCGGTCTGCATATTTGCTCATTCTGAAGAAGTAAGATTCTTCTTTAACGAGTTCTACTTCGTGTCCACTTGGTGCAACCCCACCAATCATTTTTCCTTCAGCATCGCGGTATACTTCGACTAATTGAGACTCAGTGAAGTACTCTTCGTCTGATACTGAATACCAACCTTCGTATTCACCAAGGTAAATATCGCCATTGTCCACTAATTTTTGGAAAATCTTTTGAACGGCTTTTGTATGGCGTGGTTGTGTTGTACGAATGAAGTCATCGTAAGAGATGTCTAGCTTTTTCCAAAGGTCTTGAATGCCGAAAATGATTTTATCGACGAATTCAATTTCAGAAACGCCTGCTTCTTTCGCTTTTTCTTGGATTTTTTGTCCGTGTTCGTCTGTTCCTGTTAAGAAGTAAGTGTCAAAGCCTTGTAGTTTTTTATAGCGAATCATTGCATCGCTGGCTACGGTTGTATAGGCATGACCAATGTGTAAGTTTCCACTTGGATAGTAAATCGGTGTGGTTAAGTAAAATGTTTTCTTGTCTTCAGCCATGTTGGGCTAAGCCTCCTTGAAATTGTTTAAAGATAGGCATAGTATACCATACCTACGCAAAAAATACGAGAAGTGAAAACTAACTGAAAACATTGTGGAGGGTGTGAAATTGTGCTGAGATTTAGTTGGGTGCTTCTGGAGTTTGGTTAGTGCTGATGATTTCTTAGAATCCTTGCGGATTCTTTTTATAATCGCTGTTACAGGGCACCGGTGCAAGCCTGTAGTCTTGCACCTTCGAAGCTTCAAACGCGGAGTACGGGATTTGTCCCTACTCCGCCTAATTCATATTCGATGCGATTCCCCGTTACTGCGATTATAAAATCCGCAAGCTTCTTCGAAATCATCTATGTAGAAACCCAACTGAATTGAGTTTATTTTTACCGCTCCACAATGTTTTGGTTTTGCTTCTTGTAATTTTTGCGTGCATAGATACTTTGAACAATTTCAGGAGGCGGGCCCGTTGGAAACAAGGAAACTTTAAGGAGAAATAGAAAAAAGAGAAGGTGGGGAGACCTTCTCTTAGAATGGAGATAACGGAGTATATTTATTTCTTCTTACGGTTGAGAATCGCGTTGAGGACGACGGCAAGGATGCTGGCCATGACGATTCCGTTTTTGAAGAACATACTAAATTCTGTTGGGAGGCTATTGAATAAATTACTATTATTAAAGCCGACACCGACTGCAATCGATACCGCTGCAATCAAGAAGTTGTGTTCGTTATTTGTGAAATCTACACGAGCGAGCATCTGCATCCCTTGAAGAGATACGAACCCAAACATCACAATCATTGCCCCACCGATGACTGGATCAGGGATGATTTGTGCTAAAGCACCGAATTTTGGAAGAAGTCCTAATAATAGAAGGAAGCCTGCTGCGTAGTAGATTGGAAGACGTGTTTTAATTCCTGACATTTTCACTAATCCCACGTTTTGAGAGAATCCTGTATATGGGAATGTGTTGAAAACACCGCCGAGTAACACGGCTAACCCTTCCGCACGGTAACCGTTGCGAAGACGCGTTTCATCGATTGGATCATTCGTAATATCAGAAAGTGCTAAGTACACCCCTGTCGACTCAACCATGGAAACCATCGCGATAATACACATCATGAAAATTGAAGTGAATTCGAATGTTGGCATTCCAAAATAGAAGGCTGTTGGAACGTGGACGAAAGGTGCTTTAACTACTGGAGCAAAGTCTACTAAGCCCATGAATGCCGCAAGAGTTGTACCAATGACTAATCCGATTAAGATAGAAATGGATTTTACGAACCCTTTTGTAAAGATGTTGATGAGTAAAATAATGGCAACTGTAATGAGCGACAAAGTCAGGCTACCAGCTGTAGGATCTGGAACATTACCACCCATATTTCCAATAGCAACCGGAATGAGCGTCAAACCGATTGTCGTAATCACAGAGCCAGTAACGATGGCTGGGAAGAATTTTGCCAGTTTCGAGAAGATGCCAGAAATGAGGACGACGAAAATCCCGGACACGATGAGCGCCCCGAACATTGCTCCACTACCATGGTTTTGACCGATGATCGTCAGTGGCGCTACCGATTGGAAGGCTACTCCTAATACGACTGGAAGGCCGATACCGAAGTATTTGTTTAATTGCAATTGTAAAAATGTCGCCAACCCGCACATGAAAATGTCAGTTGAGACTAAGTACGTTAATTGTTCTGTGTTATATCCGAGAGCTTTCCCAATCATCATTGGTACAAGAATCGAACCAGAATACATCGCTAATAAATGTTGAAGACCAAGCACCATGGCCTGTGGGTGTTTTTCTTGTTGTTGCATTATAAGTCTGCCTCCTTAAATACGACTTGTCCATTTTCAAAACGTTCTAGGCGTGCTAATGAAAAGACTGGAAGACCCGCTTCTTCTAAGAGGCCACGTCCATCTTGGAATGATTTTTCAATCACGATTCCGATAGCTTCCACTTTTGCGCCAGCTTGTTCAACAATCTCCACGAGTCCTTTAGCGGCTTGTCCATTCGCTAGGAAATCGTCGACGATGAGGACTTTATCCTGTTGGGAAAGATACTTACTTGCGATAGAGACAGTATTTGAGACTTGTTTTGTAAATGAGTAAACTTCGGCAGTAAGGATGCCTTCGTTCATCGTGATGTTCTTTGATTTCTTCGCAAAAATCATCGGAACCCCAAGTGCGTCCGCTGTATAAAGCGCTGGAGCAATTCCAGATGCTTCAATCGTTACAACTTTTGTAATCCCAGCGTCCTTAAACTTGTCCGCAAAGACTTTTCCGATTTCTTTCATCAAGTTCAAATCCACTTGGTGAGTGAGAAAAGAATCCACTTTAAGGATGTTTTCGCCTAAAACATAGCCATCTTTTAGAATACGTTCTTCTAATGTTTTCATAAGTCCTCCTTAAAAATAATCGACAGAAATAAATGCAACTCCAACTTGGTCCAAAAACCGTACATTCTTAAACCGTTTATTAGGATAGTTATGATTTTACTGTGTTTATTTTGAAAAAGCAACTGTTTAACGTGCTGTTTTGTATATTTTTACGAACAATAAACCGAAACCGCATCATAAGGTTCATTTTTTGTAATGAGAGCACAAAAAAACGAGCAGGAAAACCTGCTCGTCTAAAATTTACGTTTTAAATTATTTTTCTTCTGCTTTTTTATTTGTTACAAATACGATTGCACCAATTGTAGCGAAGATTGCTGATAATACCCAGTAAGCGTCACGAATTGAACCAGTGTTTGGTAATTCTGGGCTTGGAGTTGTAGTTGTTGTTCCAGGAGTTGGAGCAACCACTGTAGTTGTATTACCTGTTGTAGAAC
>CALJSD010000037.1 GCA_937976325.1 uncultured Carnobacterium sp. | reverse complement strand
CCCCAATAGCAGCGATTTCACTCGGCTCGATATTTAGTTTTTGGGCTAATTTTTCTAATCCAAAAGCTTTATTTACACCTTTTGTTAGTACTTCAACTAAATATTTTTGGCTACGAACCACATAAAATTCGTCTCTCCACTCCTGGGGAATATATGTTTCAAACTCATTGAGTTGCTCTTCATCTCCCATTAATAGGATTTTATAGAAATCAGTGTTTAAAGACTCTTTGGTTGGAATTCTTTTCAACTTGCCACTCACAAGTTTTACATCAAACTCCATCCATTCAGTTGGATCTTCATCGAACGAATAATAGTAATCCACGCCGGCACCCATCACGCTGATTCCATGTTTCTTTCCTAATTCAATCCATTTTTGAATCGCAGCAGAATCAACGAACGAATCCATCACACGTTTACCTGTTTGACTCTCGTAAATGTTGGCCCCGTTTTGACTAATAATATAGTGGTTTTCTTCTAAATAACCTAAGTCTTTTAGATATGGACGAATTCCACTCTCCGGACGTCCTGTACAAAGCACTAATATAGTTTCAGTGTTTTTGTTATGAAAGTTCTTGAAATATTGTTTCGTCTCTTCTAATAATTCTTTTTTACTGTTTAATAGTGTGCCGTCCATATCGATAGCTACTAATTTAATCATTACAACTACTCCTTATCAATCAATACAAAACTATTTTATCACAAAAACTTTATTGAAAACATACCCAACAAAAAACACTCTCATATCGAGAGTGCTTTTTCGTTTAGTTTAGAATTCGAATCGTAACGTTTCGTCTTCCCCATTGGTTAGCTTGATCTACTGTTGTGAAGTGAAGGTCAATGATATTCCCTTTAATCGCTCCACCAGTATCTCCGGCAATGGCAATTCCGTATCCAGGAACTTCTACTAAGCTTCCTAAAGGAATCACACTTGGGTCAACCGCAATGACTGTTGGATTCTTACGTAAGTCGATACCAGTCGCTGTATAAGGGCTTAATCCTGGTTCGTTATAAGAATATCCAGTCGCTTGAACGTTTAATGTTCTTCCACCAGATTGGTTGCTTGCTGCAGCTGCCTGTGTCGTTGGTGTTTCTGATGTAGCTGGTGCTTGCGTTTGGGCAACCGTTGTAGCTGGTTCAGCAGTTGCAGCTTGAGTAGTTGGTGTTTGCTGCGTAGTTGATGCTACAGCTGGTTTGTCTGAAGTTAATTGCGCTACTGCTGTAATAGCTGAGGCAACCACTGCAGATGATTCTTTCTTTTGTTCTTGTACTTTTGCAAGAGCTTCTTTGTTATCAGCAATTAATTTTTTCAAATCATTTACTGAACCTTCAAACGCTTGACTTTCAGCAGTAAGTTGTTCTTTTTTAGCGACTAAGTCAGTTGACGCTTGTTCTGCTTGTTTTTGTAAGCGAGATAATTCCGCTACTTGCTCTGATAAGTTCTTCAACACTTCTTCATCTGATTGGAATAATTGTTGAAATACATATAATCGATTTAAGAAATCTGAAATACTTTCTGAATTTAATAAATGTAAAATACTATAAGAAACAAAGTCAGAAACTTGAATTTGTTGCAATCGTTTAGATGCGACTTGTTTACGTTCTTCAACTTTTACTTCTTGAGTCGTAATCTTTTCAGCAAGTGTTTCTTTCTCTTTATTAAGAGAATCGATTTGTTGGTTTAAACTTTCAATTTCTTGATATTTCGTATTCACTTTTTGTAATTCTGAAGTTAATTGTGCTTCTAGCTTTTGGATATCTGCTTCCTCCGCAAATGCAGAAGGGGCTAACGTTCCAGATACTAAGATAAAAGCCATTAAAGTCAGAACAATAGTTTTAATCTTTTTCAAAAGTGATTTTCACCACACTTTCTCCAACTTACCTCACATTTTACATGAGAAACATATTGAGAAAGTATCAGTTATATTACAGAACTGTAACAAAACTTTACAATTCTATGATTCCTTAAGATAGGCTTTTAGCGCTTCAAGAAGCTCATCGCTGCTAGAAACAATCTCTCCCCGAAGTTTCACAAGGCCCGCTGTATAAAGGTTTACGTAGCTAAATTGTGACTCTGCTACTTCTTGTAAAGCCTCTAATTTTTGAGGATTATCTGCCCCTTGTTGACGGCTATCTGTGTATAACCCAAGAATTGGCATATCCGCATGGTACGCTACTCCGATTTCACTAGCTACACCAACATCGATAATTGCTCCATCTAATACCGCAATCATTAAGTCAGATTCTAATAAGGCATCTGTGTCATATTGGGCAATCATTGTTGAGTCTGCATATGAGCTTTTATCGTTAATCGCCATTTGTTCTTGTGGTAAGTACACCTCTACCCCTGGGAACTGGTTGCGAATCTTTTCTACGAGTACTTTGTTAAAGGCTAATTCCATTTCTGAGAATAATGGACTTGCAAAATAAATTTTTGTCATTTGAATACCTCCTCTAATAACCTTATCCTACACTAATTAGAGCAAAAAGACCAGAAGACTTTTATTCTTCTGGTCTACTGTATTAATTGTATAAAGCATCTACACGTGCTTGAACAGCTTCATCTTCAAGGAACTCATCATAAGTAGAGCCAAGACGGTCTACAATGCCTTTTGGTCCAATTTCGATAATGCGGTTCGCAGTTGTTTGAATAAACTCGTGGTCATGACTTGAGAATAGTAATGAACCTTTGAAAGCAATTAAGCCATCGTTCAATGCAGTGATTGATTCTAAGTCTAAGTGGTTTGTTGGGTCGTCTAAGATTAATACGTTTGCTTTAGAAAGCATTAATTTAGATAACATACAACGCACTTTTTCTCCCCCAGAAAGAACCGTTACTTGTTTCATAACATCGTCTCCAGAGAATAACATACGACCTAAGAAGCTACGTAAGAATGTGTTATCTTGCTCTTCTACTGGTGCGTATTGACGTAACCATTCTAAGATATTTAAGTTCTCATTTGAGAATTCGTCTGTCATATCTTTTGGCAAGTACGCTTGACTTGTCGTTACACCCCACTTGAATGTACCGCTGTCTGCTTCCATTTCGCCTGTTAGGATCTTGAATAATGTTGTAATTGCAATATCTGAACGGCTTAAGAACGCTACTTTATCGTCTTTTGATAATTGGAAGCTTACATTGTCAAAAATTACTTCGCCATCAATTGTTTTTGATAACCCTTCGACTAATAATAAGTCATTCCCGATTTCACGCGCTGGTGTAAAGCCAACGAATGGATATTTACGGCTTGAAGGTTGAATATCGTCCAATGTAATTTTATCCAACATTTTCTTACGAGAAGTCGCTTGTTTTGATTTAGAAGCGTTCGCAGAGAAACGAGCGATAAACTCTTGTAACTCTTTGATTTTTTCTTCTTTCTTCGCATTTTGGTCAGCTAATAATTTCGCAGCTAATTGACTAGAATGTAACCAGAAATCATAGTTACCAACGAATAATTTAATCTTACCGAAGTCAACGTCCGCCATATGTGTAGATACTTTGTTTAAGAAGTGACGGTCATGGGATACAACAATAACTGTATTATCAAAGTTGATTAAGAACTCTTCTAACCATGCAATTGATTTTGCATCCAAACCGTTTGTAGGTTCGTCTAATAATAGAACGTCTGGTTTACCGAATAATGCTTGTGCAAGTAACACTTTAACCTTGTCTGCTTCGACTAATTCGCTCATTAGTTTGTAGTGTTGGTCTTCAGTGATTCCTAACCCTTGTAACAATTGTGAAGCATCACTTTCAGCTTCCCAACCGTTTAATTCAGCAAATTCACCTTCAAGTTCAGCTGCACGGATACCATCTTCATCAGAAAAGTCTTCTTTCATGTAGATAGCGTCTTTCTCTTTCATGATGTCATATAAATGTTTATGCCCCATGATTACTGTATCGATAACGCGTTCATCTTCGAATGCGAAGTGGTCTTGTTTTAAGACTGTTAAACGTTCATGTGGATCTAAGATAACTTCACCTGTTGTTGGTTGTAGTTCCCCAGATAAGATTTTTAGGAATGTTGATTTTCCGGCACCATTCGCACCAATAACCCCATAACAGTTTCCTGGTGTAAAAGTGATGTTTACATCGTCAAACAATTTACGGTCTGAAAATAATAGACTTACGTTTTGTACTTTTAACATTTCGTTCTCCTTTGTTTTTGAATTCGATTCATTCTATCATACTCTTGTTGTTTTTTAAACCTTTGTACTAACTACAAACAAAAATAAGCTAGCCTGTTGTAGACTAGCTTTCTTGCTTACTTTGTAAATTTTAATTCGACCTTGTATCCATTCTTTGCAGCTAACTCAATAATGGTCGACAGCCTAGAATTACTTTTCCCATTTTCAAGAATGGAGACTTTATTTTGCATTAGTTCATTCGCTTTAGCAAATTTCCTTTGAGAAAGCCCTGTTTCTAAACGTAATTCAACAAGTTGCAGCGCAATCTTCTGCTTCGAATACTCTTTATTAAAATCAGCTACAAAATTAGGATAAGTAGACTCTAACTCTGTGTATAATTTCTTTTGGTATTGGCCCATTTGGTACACCTTCCTTATAGTTTCTGGATACTTCGAAAACTAAAGTATCACGATTTCCTTTACCTCTCCCCATTTTTTCCAAACAGCAGGTGTCAGACCTTCTTCTTCAACAATGGTTAGTGTCGCAAGTATTTTTACTAACTCATCATAAGGAAAATCTTTAATCTGCTCGTATGTCGATTCTCCAATTTCATATGTTTCTCCCATAAACATCCCTCCTAAACTCATTATACTTTATAAGAGTGATACCGTATACGGTATCACCACACTTTTACAAAAAAATCCGTAGACAAAAATTGCCTACGGATTGAGTGTCTTATTCAGTTACGATAACCGCACGTTTTAAGCGTTCTACCGTTTCAGAAATATTTCTGAAGTGGTCGCTGACACGTTCTAAGTTACTTAATAAGTCCATTACGAAAATACCTGATTCGGCAGAAGCAATCCCTTTGTTCATACGTTTCATGTATTTATCGCGAACTTCAATTTTGAGTTTATCGATATCACGTTCGATTTGAATCGCTTGTTGAACTTTATCTTGGTCTCCAGTTGATAACGCATCGATTGATAATGCGAATCCTTTTTGAACAAGAGCGTACAAGCCATCCAATTCATGAGCTGTATCTTCGTCCAGGAAGATTTCGCGTTCGATAATTGATTTTGCAAAGTCTGCAATGTTTTCTGCGTGATCTCCAATACGCTCGATATCATTTGCTGTACTAAACAATTCATCGATTGTTTGTTGGTCTTTAGCAGAAACATTTTGTTGAGAAATTTCAACTAAGTACTTCACGATGGCTTTTTCATACGCATTGATATTTTTCTCGTTTTCAAGAGCTTTCTTCACAAGTTTCTTATCACGCGTACGAGCAGCTCCAATCGCATTTTCTAAAGCGTGACTTGTTTCTTGAGCCATCGCAGCGAATTCATACATTGTATTTTCTAACGCGATTGATGGAGTTACCAAGATACGTTTATCAAGATAACGCGTAATGCTTTCTTCTTCGTCTTCCCCATCCGGAATAATCATTTGAATCAACTTCACTAAAAGATTTGTGAATGGGAATAGGACAATTACGTTAACGATATTGAAAATCGTATGTGCATTGGCAATCTGACGAGCAACATTACCAGGATCAATAGATTCAACAACATTCACAAGAATACCGCGAAGGAAAAGCATAAAGTAAACTGTACCGATAACATTAATCATTAAGTGGAATAAAGCTACTTGTTTTCCTCTGCGAGAAGTTCCTAAACTACTAATTAACGCTGTTGTACATGTTCCGATGTTGTCCCCGAAGATGATAAATACAGCTGTTGTAATTGGAAGTACGCCTTGACTAGCAAGTGCGATTAATACCCCAATGGTTGCTGAAGAACTTTGCAATACAAGAGTCATTAAAAGACCGATTCCTACTCCGATAAATGGGTTACTACCATATTGCAAAATCCAGTTTGTAAACTCTGGTAATTCTTTTAACGGTTCTAGTGAAGTACTTAATGTACTCATACCGATAAATAGAATCCCGAAACCAATGAAGATTTCACTCGCTTCTTTTACTTTTGGATTTTTAGTCAGCATGTTAGCTACTAAACCAGCTGCAATGACAAGCGGCGCCCATTGTGACAAGTTGAAGGAAACCATTTGTCCCGTTATCGTTGTCCCGATATTTGCCCCAAAGACAACTCCTACTGCTTGCGCTAATGTCATAAGCCCAGCATTTACGAAACCAACAACCATTACTGTCGTTGCAGATGAGCTTTGAATAATTGTTGTAACAAACATCCCAACTAAGACAGACATGAATCGATTTTTCGTTAATCTACGAATAATCCCTTTTAAGCCTTCACCGGCTACTTTTTGTAATCCATCGCCCATCAATTGCATCCCGTATAAGAATAAACTTAGACCTGCAATTGCGCCGAGAATCATCGTCGTATACATAAGTCAATAACTCCTTTAAAGTTAAGTGTAATGTGGAATGTATTCCACGTGCATTGTAACATATTGAAAGTCATTAAGAAAGTGTTCGCTTAACATCTGATTGATTAAAATGCTCCACTAACGCCTGGATATTTTGAACGTATTCAAGACACCCAACATAGTTACCATCTTCATCCAAAACCGCGTGATATGTCACATGAACCATCATGCCGTCTTTCTTAAACCACATTTCTTCTTTTTCTTTTTGTTTTGACTTTAGTTGTTCAAAAATAGTTTGAACCGTTTCATGCACTTTTGGTGGGTGACACAAAATCACATCACGACCAATCGCACTTGGAGTACGTTTGAAGATTTTCTCTTCTCCATTACCTTCATTGTAGTATTTCACAATATTATTGTGATCTACAAACGACAATTCCATCGGTAATAAATTCAAAATCAAATTCAGTTGTTTTAATGACAATGACCCAGTGGATAAAGGAATATCTCCCTCTTCTTCAACCTCGACTTTTGTCTTCACAGGGGCAAAGTCTTTTTTAACAGCCCACTCTTTTTCAGGTTTAACAATACAATATCCGTATTCTGGAGACTGAATAGCAATGGATTCCCAATCATCAACATGGAAGACTTGTTCGACCATTGGAATCAGAATGTTTTCTTCCTTTTGAATCATCTCTAGTAATTCATCACGGACCACTTCAAACTCTTCTAGCACATTAGCTTGTTCGTTTTCTAGTGCCTTCTTGAAATCCTTATACAATTCACGAATCTGGTCATCGACTCCCCACATCACTTTAGGTGGTGCAGTAATGCCTTTCTTCTCCATAATCGGAAACATCGCATATTCTTTTCTTTGATAGTGATTATCAAACTGACCAAGCAACGAAATTTGACGATACAAGCCTTTTTTAATCGTTTCATCCTTCGTGTCTAGATAGTTCTTCAACAAGCGCTCCACGCGGTCTAATGCGCCACGAATCGCTAAATTCTCCATCTTCATGACATGTACTGGATGACCTGGTTGTTCAAAATCAGCAACGGTCGTTTCCGTGTTAACTTTAGACCCCATCAAGTTCGCATGGACATTACAAAGACTCATAATTTCAGCAAAGGTAATCCCTTCACTCATTAGGTTACGCTCCATTAATTGGATTTCATAAGGAGTGATTTCATCAAAGGTTGCATTGAATTCTCTTTGAATGACTTCTTTATCTTCTCCTGCGTGAAGGCGTAGCATCAAGTCTTTTAAAATCTCCTGACGCTCTTCCATTGTGTAATCATCTTTGGCCATCTAATCCCTGCTTTCTTTAACGATGTATCCATTCATTTCTAATGTTTCTACAATGGTTTCTAAAGGAACTTTTGCAATTTTAGAACCCTTAACAAGATTCGTGATACGTCCAACCGTATGAACCATCTGCGGTTGATTGAGTGGTTTAAAGCCAATTTCAACGAGTAAATCCTTTACTTCTGGATGATCAGTAATGGTTGTATAGACGCTATCTTCTAAATAAATGGTATTCAAACTGGATCCTCCTAACTAAAAATACAAGTAAAATACGAAATATGGCGCAATTGTACGATATAAAAGATAAATAATGTATAAGATAATCGTTACTCGACTAAACGTAATTTGTGCAATTCCATGAAAACCACGATTCACGTCCATATATTCTTTAATGTCTTTCCATTTCAAAATAATCACAAAAACTAATACGACAAAGCCAATTAAATCTAGTAGTTGAGCGAGAGAAAAATTGCCAAAATTTAGCATTTGAGCAAGATAAATATCGACAACAATTGCAAACAAGAAGTTATTCATCATATGGAAGGCTACTGCCCATTGGAAACCATACTCAAGAGCCACATAAGCGAAAACAATCCCTGCCATAAAAGTGAAGACTCCTTGAGTAATGTTAGCGTGGAATAATGAGAAAATAAGAGACGTAAATAAAATCGTAAATACTTTTCCATAACGTTCGATACGATAACCGATGAATCCTCTAAAGATAAATTCTTCTACAACTGGAGCCATAACTCCTAAATACAGTACAAAAATAATACTTGCTGTCACTTCTTCACTAGATTCAGAAACAAGTGTTGCTGGAATTCCCATTTCAAAGAATAATTTTTCTAGTCCTGCTAAAATAAATTTTGAGATAAAACGAATTCCAAATAAACTCGCTGAAAGAACCGCAAACGACTGAATATTCATTCGTCTTGGAGCTACGTGCTCATAAATACGTTTCATTGGGAACTTTTTAGAAAGAGCCCAAACGAGTAAACTTAGAGAAGCAGCGATAAATAGCCCTACTCCCCAAATTCCGTAAAAATCTTCAGTGTCAACTGCATTTTGGAGTGCCCCTTGTTGACCAGCAGCTGCGAAGAAGAAGAAAACTAACATATAAACAATTAATCTTCTTCCAATAGAAGTAATGTCTTTTTTAAACGATTCTTCCATATCTTCTTGATAAAATTCATTTTGTGGGTCGAAATCTTCAGCCCCTCTTTGTTCATTAAATGTTACTTCTTCTTTATATGATTCAAACATTTACACACCTCGTAATTCTTTATATTTTTTAAATACTTTTCTTAATCGAACGACTAAGAAAATACAACTACTCATTAATCCGATAATTAGTCCAATCCAATATGAATATGGGCCAGCATTAAATGCATTATCTAATATAAAACCAATTGGCAATCCAATAATCCAATAGCCAATTAAAAACAAGATAAATGGCATTTGAACGTCTTTGAACCCTCTTAGTGTTCCTTGAATGGGTGCTGCCACTGCATCAAACAGTTGGAACAACAGACTATAAGTTAAAAA
This sequence comes from uncultured Carnobacterium sp., assembly GCA_937976325.1. Taxonomy (GTDB): domain Bacteria; phylum Bacillota; class Bacilli; order Lactobacillales; family Aerococcaceae; genus Granulicatella. The sequence goes on along the minus strand of CALJSD010000037.1, from coordinate 16,832 downwards.
TACAACGGTTAATTGAATAAAGTCTGGTTCTGTTCCATATAGCGCGGCCACCGATTGGATATTGAGCGCTAATAAGGTTAATGTCACAAGAGCAAGTGTCACAGCCGTCGCGATACCAATATAAGCAAACTGCATGGCTGAACGAATATCTTTTCTACCGACTTCATAAGAAACAATAATGGTTAACGCAGTAGAAATACTGATTGGGAATGCATAAACAACTGTCGCAAAGTTCATCGCAGCTTGGTGAGATGCAATAATCGATGTCCCAAATTTCGACATGAGTAATCCCACAAATGCAAAAACGGCCACTTCCGCAAAAATCGACAACCCAATTGGAAGTCCAATCTTAAATGGTTCTTTCCACATCTTGATATTAATTCCACTCCATTTTAAAATATCATACTCTTTTAATACCGGATGTTTTCTAAAGACAACCACTGCAACTACGAGTAATCCCCAGTAAGCCAGTGCTGTTCCAAGTCCAGCCCCAGCTCCTCCCATCTCCGGAAAGCCGAACTGACCGTAAATGAGCGAATAGTTAAAGAACATATTGAACGGAACTACTAATACCATCAGCATCATCGATACTCTAGTTAACCCTAAGGCATCCACAAAGGATCGTAATACACTAAAGAGAAGTAACGGAATAAATCCTAATGATAACCAAGCTAAATATCCCACCGCTACAGCTTCCACTTCTTGTTCTAAATTCATAATCCCTAATACAGGTTTTAAAAATAACGCTCCTAAAACAAATAAACCAACAGCTAGCACCACGCCAATGATTAAATATTGACGCATCACCTGTTCAATTTTATCCAGTTTCTTCTGGCCAAAATATTGTCCAACAATCGGAACTAGACCTGAAATCAGCCCCGTCAACAGAGTGAAAAACGGTGCGTACAAACTCCCACCAATCGATACTCCGGCAAGATGGACTTCGTTATAACGTCCTGTCATTACTGTATCAATAAATTGAGCCGAATAATTGGCAATTTGATAAATTAAAACTGGAATTAAAATAGTTAGCAGAGCTTTAAATTTATGATTTTCTTGTATCGTACTTTTCATAACACACTCCTAACACAATTCTTCAATTGATTTCACTTTAAAAATAGCACTAGGTAGAACTTCTGGATTATCAGGTTCACTTGTCACAGCAATAAACCCTGCAGTATTTTTGGCAAACTCTTCATCTACCGTTGAGTCCCCGATATAGATCATCTCGTTAAAAGGCACCCCAAAACGATTTTGAATCGCATCTAGTGAATCCGTTGCTGGCTTTGAAGGAAATTCATCTGTGGTTCCAATGAAGTCGAAAAACTCTTTTATTCCTGCGACCTCTAACACTGCTTGAGTTGGAAACACAGAATCATTCGTTACTAACGCAATGATATATCCTTTTTCCTTCAGATACCCAAGAGCCCTCTTCACATTTCCAAGAGTTTGGATTTTCTCTGGATGATTCAGAATATAGTCAGCAAAGTAATGCACTACAAAATCGTAATTTTCTTCGATGTCGATTGGTCTGAATTCATTCAAGACTTCAAGCATATCTTGAACGGTACCCGAAGCGATCACGCTATTTTCGATGATGTCAGTTTCAGTGATGCCAAGACGGTCAAACAACTCGTCATGTTCTGCATTTGTTAGATTCATTTCATTACGATTCACTAATTCGTCAAGAACTAAAATCGTTGGTTCAAACCATAAAGTGGATGTATCTGTCAATGTGCCATCTTTATCGAAAATCAACACTTTAATATTATTTTCTGTTAAATAGTTTAAAAATTCTTGGTTCATTATTCGATACTTTGTAACTCCACAGAAATAATGTTATCAAGTGCGTTAATTTCTTTGATAACATCTTCCACACTTACCGTTGCCTCTGAAATATCAATCATAATTTGGACAACAGCAACGCTATGAATTGCCAACCCTTGGAAAATCGTCAAGATATTCATATCACGATTTGCAAATACTTCAAGCGTCTTTGTCAGCGTTCCTTTGATATTTTTCATATGGATATTGATAGATGCTTTTCTTCCTGCATTTACAGAAGAAAATCCTTGTACTTTACGATAATACTTATAATAAACACTGCGTGAGATGCCAACCATCTTCACTACTTCAGTGACGTCTTTTGCTTGTCCAGTTGCAAGTAGTTCTTTTGCTTGCAAAACTTTAGCAAATACAGGAGGAACAGCATCTTCAGAAACTAAAAAATGTTTTTGTCGATTCATTATTTGTCCTTCTTTCATAATCATTTGTTCTCATTTTACCCTACATCATGGACAGATGGCAATTAATTCCGGCTGAAATAACACGAAAAAAAGAAGCTAGAAAACTAGCTTCTTGTCATAAAATCATATGGTGTGACATCGTCCATTCCAATCATCGGAGAAATAAGTCCCTCTTCAATTGCTTGGATGGTTAATTGGATTTCTTTATCTTCGTCTGAATGTACAGTATCAACAAGCGACGGCTCCGTTTTTTTCTCTTTAATTACTGGAGTTTCTTCTGTCTTTTCAATGTCGAAATTCGTTAAGAACTCTTGTAAGAAAGTCGCACGTTTAGGAGGAATCGTTGTCGCACTCTTTTGGAATGCACCTGCTTCCCCACACATGATGAGATACTGCTGACTTCTTGTAACTGCAGTATACAATAGATTTCTTTGCAACATCCGTGAGTACTGATTCACCATTGGTAAAATGACCATTTTAAATTCAGACCCTTGTGCCTTATGAATTGAGCAGCAATACGCCAACGTCAATTGTTGCCAATCGGTTCTATGATACTCGACTTCCGTTTGGTCAAATAAAACAAAAATCTTATCTACTTGGTCATCGTTTTCTTTCGCAAATTGAATTGCAGTGATTTCACCGATATCACCGTTGTATACATTCTCTTCAGGTAAATTCACCAGTTGTAGCACTTTATCCCCTACACGGAAGACTTTATCAAAGGATTCCACTTCGCGCACAGAATTTCCAATCTTAGGATTTAAGATTTCTTGCATCATCTGATTGATGGCGTTAATTCCTGCGTCCCCTTTATACATCGGAGCCAGTACTTGAATATCTCGCTTCGTATAGCCTTTTTTGAGTGCCGCTACAACGACTTGCTCAATAATTGTTACCAATCGTTCTGTCGAACACGGTAAGAAGCTGCGGTCTGTTTGTTTCTCCATAAAGTTTCTCGGCAAGAATCCATCTTTAATGCTATGGGCTAATTCTACAATGGATGATTGCTGCGTCTGACGGTGAATCCGCTTCAGTTCAATCGCTGGTACTTGATTGGTTTCCAGTAAATCCGCTAAAACTTGGCCTGGTCCAACAGAAGGTAATTGATTACTATCTCCAACAAGCAGAATCTTCAACCCTTCTGGTGCAGCCTTAAACACGCGGTTCATTAACCACGTATCCACCATTGACATCTCATCAATAATTAAGAACTCTCCGGTAATTTCCTTATCTTCAAAACTATCATCCACACTATCAATCGCAATCCCTAGCAGTCGATGAATCGTAGAAGCAGGATAACCTGTCAACTCATTCATCCGTTTTGCTGCACGTCCTGTTGGTGCTGCAAGAACAATCGCTTCTTCAATCTCATTAGCATTATCAAGCTCGTTTAGTTGCGCATAGACATCAATGACAGCATTGATAATCGTTGTCTTCCCAGTTCCTGGTCCACCAGTTAATACAAAGAGCGGTTCAGTCATAATACGATAAATAGCCTCTTTTTGAGACGTATCATATTGAATCTCAAACTTCTCTTCGGTTTGTTTAATCGCTTCATCGATTCTTTCTTTAGTGATTTCTTCTTTAGAAGCCGTAATCCGTTTCGAAAGAGCGTTACTAATTCCAAGTTCTGCGTAATATAAAGACGCAATCGCAATACGATTTTCATCAGAAAACACTACACCTTCACGAATTAATTCGTTTAAAGCATCTACTAGTTTATCTGGTTCGATTAAGTAATTTTGGCATGACTCGAGTAATCGCTGTGCTTGCGTAATTAACACTTCTGCCATCAAGTAGGTATCGCCAGTTTGATAACAGAAATCTCTGGTCACTACAAAGAGCGCACCCTTAAGTCTTGAAGTATCGTCTGGATCAATCCCCATGGACTGGGCAATACTATCCATTCGTCTAAAGCCAAGTCCTTCAATTCTTTGAAGAAGAACATATGGATCCTCGTCTAGAACAGCTCTAGCCTTATCTTTATACATGCCGATAATCTTCTGCGCAATCGCAGGCGTAAATCCAAGATTCGTCAGTTCAAACATTAACTTCTCAGTGCCCTGGTTCTGCTGAATGACTTCTCGAATCATTTCTTTTTTCTTTTTCGTGAGGCCTGTAATTCCATCAAGCGCAGTCTCGTCGTTTAAGATACGCTCCATAGCATCCTCGCCTAACTTCTCGATAATCTTCTCAGCCGTCTTCTCCCCAATACCTGGAAAATGAGCGCTCGATAAATATTGAATGAGTCCTCTTTTACCGGTTGGTTGCGTTTGTTGATAATTATCTGCTTGGAATTGTTCTCCGTATTTTGGATGAGAAACAATCTTCCCATTAAAACGATAGGAGATATCCGAATGAATTTGTCCGAAAATCCCAGTCACAACAATCTCATCATCCACATCCACGCAATCCGATTCGATAACGCGAACAAGCATGACTTTATAGAAGTTTTGCGGATTCTCGAAAAAAGTCGTTAATACTTCCCCTACAATATAAGGTGTATCACTCATTTGGAATCTCCTTTCTTTGTTTTATTTATACGTATTGACGTTCTTCCCCGTTCATATACGCTTTATCGATGATACCTCCACCAAGGCACTCTTCGCCGTCGTAGAACACAACAGCTTGTCCCGGTGTAATCGCACGAACGGGTTCATCAAAGATTACCGTTGCACGTGTTGGATCTGTTTCATCTAATACAACTTTCACTTTTGTATCTTGTTGACGATATCTAAATTTAGCCGTACATTCGAACGTATTCTCTTTTGGTAAATCATTTGTAAATTGAATATCTGTTGCTGTTAAGCTATCTGAATAGAGGTTTGGATGATGGAAGCCTTGACCCACATATAAGGTATTTGTTGATAAGTCTTTCCCGATAACAAACCATGGATCATTGGTTTTACCACCGCCACCGATACCAAGACCTTGGCGTTGCCCAATCGTGTAGTACATGAGTCCAGCGTGGTCGCCTTTTACTTCTCCATCAAGGGTCACCATTTTACCAGGTTTAGCTGGCAAATAGTTTGATAAGAACTCATTGAAGTTACGTTCTCCGATGAAACAAACTCCTGTCGAATCTTTCTTCTTAGCAGTCGCAAGATCATACTTCTCAGCAATCTCACGCACTTCTTTTTTCTCTAAGTGTCCAATTGGGAACATCGCTTTTTCTAATTGCTTTTGATTCAATTGACTTAAGAAATACGTTTGGTCTTTATTATTGTCTTTTCCTCTTAATAAATGAACAATTCCGTTTTCATCTTTTTCAACTCGTGCATAGTGCCCCATCGCCACATAATCTGCCCCTAGTTGAAGAGCATAATCTAAGAAAGCTTGGAATTTCACTTCTTTATTACACATCACATCTGGGTTTGGTGTACGTCCAAGGCGATATTCGCGAAGGAAATATTCAAATACACGGTCCCAATATTCTTTCTCAAAGTTTACTGAATAATACGGAATTCCAATTTGCTCTGCAACCGCAGCTACATCTTTGTAGTCTTCAGTCGCTGTACAAACACCATTTTCGTCCGTATCATCCCAGTTTTTCATAAAAATACCGATGACATCATATCCAGCTTCTTTTAATAGTAAAGCTGTTACAGAGGAGTCAACACCTCCACTCATGCCAACGACAACTCTTGTTTTTTCGTTACTCATTCTTTCACCATCATTTCTATTTATTTCCTGAACTAGTCGATTTGAAGGTCGAGTTATCAGAATTAACACTAATTTTAAATTTATTTTTATTTTTTTCAAAATTTTTGCTTGAAAATCATTGAAAATGCGATAGTACTGGGATTTTTACCCAATTGTGTTTTTGACAAACGGTTGCGTTTTCACTATAATTAAGTTGAGAAAAAGGGGGCGAAGGTGTATGATGATCTCTTTACGAGCAGCACGGGTAAATCGTAATTTAACACTGTTAGAAGCCGCCAAATATCTTAAAATAAACAAAGATACGCTTACGAAGTATGAAAAAGATTCAACTAATCTTCCATATTCTTTAAGCAAAAGAATGCAGGAGCTATATGAAGTTCCTAGCGAGAATCTTTATTTTGGCGACACTCAAAGCTTCGTAGCACAATTTAAGCCGCTACCTGAAGTCGAATAATACAGCTACAGGGAACACCGCCCGTGCATGATAAACGAGACAGTTCAATTTTGAACTGTCTCTCTTTTCTTATACACTATTTTGTTGTTACTTCGAGAACGCCTCGTTCAACAAGCCCTTCTAAAATAAACTCTAACTTTTCAACAGCCATAGCAGTATTTGCTTTGCCATATAAGTCAACTGTTTGTAGGCCATTCTTCGTTACTGTCGAAATTTTCAATTGTTTCTTATCTTTATCCACCATGACTTTTAATTTTAATCCACGGTGATCATCAATTGTTTCGTCTAAACTACGAATTAATTGGAAGTTCCCAGATTTTGTTTCTGTAAAGCCATTATCACGTAATGTGTATCCTTTACATGTTGGACTAACCGAAAAGACTTGGTTTGACCCTTTTAATGATGCAGTTGGTGTAAATGCCATATGCGCTTCTCCTCTTTATTTTTCTACAAAATTAGTTTACCATATTTTGCCTCTAAACAAAAGCTCTCTCTTAACGCAGAGCGTCCACAAAGGCGTCAATATCCTCTTTTGTTGAACCCATTCCAAATGAAAGTCTAATAGACTCTTCAAGACGACTCGATTCGTCTGGATACATTGCAGATAATACTGGACTGATTTGTACACTTCCAGCAGAACATGCGGATCCAGCAGATACAGAAACATCTTTTAAATCATTGAAGATTAATGTTTGTGTCGCTTTTCTTCCTTTCAGCCAGATATTACAAATATGTGGATTCTTTGGATTTGATACGCCATTAAACTCAAATTCAATGCCTCTTTCAGACAACTTCGCAATTAGATACTCACGTAACTCTTGATAGTTTTGAACGAGCTCATTTCTTTTTGCTACAACGATTTGCATTGCTTTTTCAAGCCCCAAAATATAAGGAACATTTTCCGTTCCAGCTCGAAATCCTAATTCTTGTCCTCCACCTTTAATTAAAGCGTGAATAGGTGCATCTTTTGATTTATATAAGAAACCAATCCCTTTTGGCGCATATATTTTATGTCCTGAAGCCGTTAAATAGTCAATTCCATCCACCGTTAATGCTTCTTGTGCAAAGGCTTGAACAGCATCTGTATGGAAATAAGTTGGCTTGTCTTTTAATAAATCAGCAATCTCTTCAATTGGGAATCTTGCCCCTGTCTCGTTATTAACCGTCATAATCGAAACTAGACGTGTATCCTCTCTTAGAGCCTCCTCAATTTCAGAAACTGTCACAATGCCATCTTTATTTGGAGCTAAATACGTCACTTCAAAGCCTTCTTGTTCTAAAAATTCAGCAGGTTTTCGAACAGAAGGATGCTCTACTGCAGAAACAATGATATGCCCTTTTTCTTTTTCGAAATGCTCACGAATACTTTCAAACACTAAATTGTTTCCTTCAGAACCTGAACTTGTAAAGATAATGGCATCGTGTGGAGATGCTTGTAGTTCTGATAAAATAGCTTTCTTCACACGTTCGATTTTTTGCTTTTGTTCACGACCAATGCGATAGACACTAGACGGATTTCCAAAAGAAGCCATTTCCTTTGTAATCACTTCTATTACTTCCACATTTACCGGCGTCGTTGCTGCATAATCTAAGTAATTCACCTTGCACTCTCCTCACTTTCAAACAATACTATTATACGGGATGACTATTTATTGTCCTAATAAGTTGTTTTAATCTTTCCTATTATATCATTCTTTCAACTTATGATACACTAAACATAAAGAATTTTAAGGAGGAACTGTCATGAACCATCAACCACTTGCTTACCGCATGCGACCTCGTACGATTGACGAAGTGATTGGTCAAGAGCATCTTGTCTCTCCTGGGAAAATCATCTATCGCATGGTTGTGGCCAAACAATTATCATCCATGATTTTATATGGGCCTCCAGGAACTGGGAAAACAAGTATCGCTAGCGCCATTAGCGGAAGTACAAAAGTGGCTTTTAGACAACTAAACGCAGCCACCGATACAAAGAAAGACCTACAAATCGTAGCTGAAGAAGCAAAGATGTCTGGTAGCGTCATTCTACTACTCGATGAAATTCATCGACTCGATAAAACGAAACAAGACTTCTTATTGCCTCATTTGGAAAACGGTCGAATTATTTTAGTTGGAGCAACCACTGAAAATCCATATATTTCAATCAACCCTGCGATTCGTAGTCGAACTCAAATTTTTGAACTCAAACCACTTTCTTCGCAGGATATTCAAAAAGCACTCTTAAAAGCTATCGAAGACGAAGAACGCGGTCTAGGTAAACTCGATTTAGACGTCACAGAAGAAGCCTTAAATCACTTTGCAAACAGTACAAACGGAGACGTCAGAAGCGCCCTAAACGCACTAGAACTAGCCGCTAAATCAACTGAAGCTAGTGACGATGGAAAAATCCATATCACGATTCAAATCGCAGAAGAATGTATCCAAAGAAAAGCACTCTCGTATGATAAAGATGGTGACCAACATTACGATGTCATCTCTGCTCTTCAAAAATCCATTCGCGGATCAGATGTTAATGCAGCCTTGCATTATGCTGCTCGTTTAATGGAAGCTGGAGACCTTACAAGTCTGATGAGACGACTCTTAGTTATTGCCTACGAAGATATTGGACTAGGAAATCCACAAGGTGCCGCTCGCGCAGTATCCGCTGTGCAAGCTGCGGAACGACTTGGTTTACCGGAAGCTAGAATTCCACTAGCAAATGCGATTATCGAACTCGCCCTTTCTCCTAAATCAAACACGGCTATTCGCTCAATCGATAGTGCCTTGTCTGATGTAAGAAAAGGTCGTGCGATTAGTATTCCGGACCACTTAAAAGATGCGCATTATTCAGGCGCTCAAAAATTGGGTCGTGGTGTTGGATACAAGTATCCTCACGACTATCCAGGGCACTTCGTGAAGCAACAATACTTACCAGATGCGCTTAAAAATGAAGAGTATTTCAAGGCAGAACCAACCTCTTCATATGAGGATGCTTTGATGAAACAGTACCAAAAATATCGTCAAAAATAATTAGTGATTTCTTAAGAAATCGGTACCAAACTTTTATTGCAATCGACCTATTCTTGTGCTACTATAATGACATAGAGATCTAAGATGTGCGCGGTATTTACTAAGTGTTGACCGAACAATTTACGACTTTTTAGGGATTCAGATTGATATTACAGATAACAAGCCCTTTCACTTGGTAGTTAGGAAGTAATACATAGAAGCCCACCTGCTTTAGATGCGGGTTCAAACTAACAAATACATCAAACGGCATCATTGGAAATCTATATAAAGTTATTAACTTTAGGCCACTCTTCGTGAGTGGTTTTTCTTTTGCCTTAATTCCTATTTCCATCTGTTTTGGTTCCCTTTTCATTCGCTTTATTTAGGTGTATAATAAGAGTATCAAGAATAAGGATGTGATTTTATGTTTCATGAATATGAAAAAATTCTCGTTCCAATCGATGGTTCTAAGGAAGCCAAACTAGCCTTTGACAAAGCCATTGAAGTTGCTAAACGAAATCATGCAAAGCTTGTGTTAGCACACGTCATCGATACTCGTTCTCTTCAAACACCTACTGGATTTGAAGGCAATTTCTCAGACGAGATTCGTAAACAAGCTGAAAACTTATTTGCTGAATACGTAGAAGATGCTAAGGCTCATAACTTCACGGATGTGGAAACCGTTCTTGAATACGGTTCTCCTAAAGTAGTTATCTCTAAACAATTAACAAAAGATTACGGAATTGACCTTATTATGATGGGCGCTACTGGTTTAAATGCGGTAGAACGTCTCTTCATCGGTTCAGTATCTGAATATGTGATTCGTAATGCTTCTTGCGATGTTTTAGTCGTAAGAACGGACTTAGAAAACAAACGTCCTTAATCCTTTTAATCAAATAAATAAGCACAGGATTTCTCCTGTGCTTTCTTTTTTTATTGATTTTTGGTGTCGAGCAAAATGGTTACTGGCCCATCATTCACAAGACTGACTTGCATATCCGCTCCAAACTCTCCTGTTTCAACAATGAACCCATACTCCGTGCGCAGGATTTCATTGAATTCTTCGTAGAGCTTATTTGCAGCTTCAGGACTAGCAGCTCCTGTAAAAGAAGGTCTGTTTCCTTTTTTCGTATCTGCAAACAGTGTAAACTGCGAAACGGATAAAATCTTTCCGCCGACTTGGTCAATCGACAGATTCATTTTTCCATTCTCATCACTAAAAATACGCATTCCGGCAATCTTTCTTGCTAAATACGACGCATCATCTCTAGTATCATCAGGTCCTACTCCCACTAATAACAGGAATCCTTGGTTGATTTCACCAACAACATTCCCTTCAATCGATACGCTAGCGGACTTCACTCGCTGTAATACAATTCTCATGAACTCCTCCTATGAAATCACACGACGTACACTATATACATCTGGAATTTGTTTGATTTTATCTACAATAAAATCTAATTGCTGTGTATTCATAATTCCGATGTTGACAGAAATCGTCGCCATCTTATTCGCATCAACTTTACCGTTGACAGAATTTAACGATTTAGTCGTACTGTTGATGACATTCAAGACTTCATTCAACAATCCATTACGGTTATATCCTTCAACGACTAACTCTGTATCGTATTGTTGACCAGTATTGGCTGTATCTTCCCAATCCACTTCGATTAGACGGTTTTGTTCACTCTCAGGAAGTTGAACGTTAGGACAGTCTTTTCTATGGACAGAGATTCCACGACCTTTAGTAATATAACCAACGATATCGTCTCCAGGAACTGGATTACAACAACGGCTTAAGCGAATGAGAAGATTGTCCACCCCTTCGATGATGACGCCACCTTCGTGACGAATTTTCATCTTTTGGCTTTCCTTCTTCTGTCCTTGAGTCGTCGTTTTCTCAAAAGCAGTTTCGACCACTTTTTGGTCTTCGATTTCCTTACGCGCTTTATCCGTCATCTTATTAGCAACTGTTTGATAAGAGATTTCTCCAAAACCAATCGATGCTAATAAATCTTCTTCTGTTCCAAAGTTGAAACGGGCTGCAATATCTTTCATGCCCTGTTTCGTCATAAAGTCTTTAAAGTTAAATCCAAGCTCTGTAATTTGTTTTTCAAGTAACTCGCGACCTTTGATAATATTTTCATCACGGTCTTGTAACTTGAAGAAACGTTTGATTTTATTTTTTGCACGAGTCGTATAAACCAGATTAATCCAGTCACGAGAAGGTCCAAATGAATTCGCAGACGTTAATACTTCTACGATATCCCCAGTCTTCAACTGATAGTTCAATGGAACAATTTTATTATTGACTTTGGCTCCGACTGTTTTGTTTCCGACCTCCGTATGGATGTTGTATGCAAAATCAAGCGGTCCAGACCCTAAAGGAAGTTCCGAAACGTCCCCTTTTGGTGTGAAAACATAAACCTTATCCCCAAAGATATCTTCCTTCACGCTATTCATGAAGTCTTTGGCATCTTTTGTTTCATTTTGTAGCTCGATTAAGTCTTTAAACCAATCCAATTGTTTTTGCAACGGATCGTTCGTCACTTTTTCTTTATTTCCTTCTTTATAAGCCCAGTGAGCCGCAACCCCGTATTCAGCAACTTGGTGCATTTCAAATGTACGAATTTGAATCTCTACTGGTCGTCCTCCTGGCCCGATAACGGTTGTATGGATGGACTGATACATATTCGCCTTTGGAATCGCGATATAGTCTTTAAAACGCCCTGGCATTGGTTTCCATTTCGTATGAATCGCCCCTAGAACAGCGTAGCAATCTTTAATACTATCGACTAATACACGAATCGCAAGTAAGTCATAAATCTCGCTGAACTGTTTCTTTTGGTCTTTCATCTTACGGTAGATGGAATAAATATGTTTTGGACGTCCATAAATGACCGCTTCGATATCCAAGTCTTTTGTAGCTTCTTTAATATTTTCGATTGTTGTATTAATATACTCTTCTCGTTCATCACGTTTTGAATTCATCAAATGCACAATACGATAATATTGCTGTGGGTTTAAATAACGTAGAGACGTATCTTCTAACTCCCACTTAATTTTATTCATCCCTAAGCGGTGTGCAAGAGGTGCATAAATCTCAAGCGTTTCTTCCGCAATCATTCGTTGCTTTTCAGGCTTGTGGAATTTTAACGTACGTAAATTATGCAAACGGTCCGCTAATTTCACCATAATTACACGAAGGTCATTGGCCATCGCAAGAAGCATCTTACGGTGGTTTTCCGCTTGCTGCTCCGCATGAGATTTATATTTAATTTTCCCTAGTTTTGTTACACCTTCAACGAGAAATGCCACATCTTTTCCAAATTCATACTCGATATCGTCAATACTAAACCCAGTATCTTCGACGACATCATGAAGAAACCCAGTAGCAATCGTGTCTGGATCCAACTTTAATTCAGCAAGGATTCCAGCCACTTGGATTGGATGCACAATATAGGCTTCCCCGGATTTACGAATTTGTTCTTTATGTGCGAACGTTGCAAAATAGATCGCTTTTTCAATAAATTTAATATGTGTCTCGTTCATGTACTCCTTACACATTGCAAGGACATCATCTGCGGTATAAGTCTTATTTTTAGACATTTGTAAACTCCTTAAGCATGCGCTCTAATGTATTCCTAATAGTACCGCGACAATAGACTATCGTCAACTATTGGTTCCTATAATAACTCACATTGATATGAAACTGCTGCTAGTGCATATAAAGGTGCTGTTTCAGCGCGTAAAATACGTGGGCCTAGTGAGCAAGGAAGATACCCACTTTGCTCTAATAACTTCACTTCTTGTTCTTCGATGCCACCTTCTGGACCAAACACAAAAATAACACGCTCATTTCCCTGTAAGGACTGCAAACTCTTAACGAGTTGAAGGCTTTCTCCAACCTTTGCAGATTCTTCATAGGCAATCAATTTTTGTTCGAAATCACTTGTGTAATTTGCTAACTCTTTTAGTGTCATTACACTTGTTACACATGGGACTTTGAGGCGATGCGATTGTTCACTCGCTTCTTCGGCAATCTTTTGAAGACGTTCAATCTTCTTTTCTGCCTTATCTCCCGTCCATTTAACCACGTTTCGTGTCAATGAGAGCGGAATAATCTCACTTACACCAAGTTCTGTCGCCTTTTGTACAATCCAGTCGAGTTTATCTCCTTTAGAGAGTCCCACTGCAATCGTAACAGAAACGGGTAATTCTACTTTCTGTTCCAACAGTTCTACGACTTTCACTTCAAATGGCTCTAATTCCGTCACTTCGACAATCGCTAATTGACTTGCATCATCCACGACTTCAAATTGTTCTCCCACACGAACGCGCATCACTTTTTTCAGCTGATGCACTTGGTCTTTGGAGAACTGTAGCGAATGCGTTGTTTCACTTACATTTCCTTTTACAAAATAGCGTTGCATTATTCAACATCCTTTTTCATTACAAAGCAATTCCACTCTTTCATCGTCATGCGTTCTACTAGAGTGAAGCCTGCTTTTTCATATGCTTCTTGTACTTCTTTTGCTTTTGATTCGATAATACCTGATAAGATTAATGTTCCATTATCATTCAAGTTGCGATACGCATCTTCAGGCATCTGCACTAAAATCTCCGCTAAAATATTCGCTACAATTAAATCACTCTTTTGGTCCACACAAACAAGTAAGTTGTTTTCATAGACATCGATTGCCCCAATCGTTGGGTTCAATGCAATATTTTCTTTTGCGACACGTGTAGCCATTTCATCAATATCAAAGGCCGTAACGCGTCCAGCTCCTAAGAGTTTAGAAGCGATACTTAAAACACCTGAACCTGTACCAACGTCTAGGACACTTTCACCGCCACGAATCATTTGTTCAAGGGCTGTGAGTGAGAGCTGTGTGGTTGGATGCGTCCCTGTTCCAAACGCAAGACCTGGATCGAGTTCAATTAAGAGCTCATCCTCTTGTTCTTTCTCGTAGTCTACCCAGCTTGGAACAACTGTTAAGTAGCGTGTCACACGTACTGGGAAGTAGTATTGCTTCCATGCCGTTGCCCAGTCCTCTTCTCCAACTTCACTAACACGAACGGTTAATGGTCCTGTTTGTAGACCGTAACTTTCTAGCTCTTTCAATTGTTTGTCTAATTGCGTTTTGGCTTCTTCAGTCCATTGGCTTGGTTGGAAATAACCCTTCACAATCACTGTATCTGTTTCGTATAGGTCTTTTTGTTGTACTTTCAACCATTCCAATTGCTCATCTGTTAATTGGTAATAGTCTTGAGGGTCATCGATAGAGACTCCTTTTGATCCTAATTCAATTAAAATCGAACTTACGACTTCGACACTCTCAGAATGCGTATTTACTGTGACTTCTAACCAGTTCATGTTAACCCTCTTCTTTACTTGTATTTTTTAAAAATTATAACAAATTTCATTAAAAATAACTAAAAATAACCCTATCCTATTTGTATTTTCCCATGGATTTTAGTATCATTAAGAAGATAAATTAATTAATGACTATTTGACAGATTAAAAAAGGGGAAAGCAATTATGGCACGTATTTCATTAAGTACAAAAGATATTTTACAAAAACAATTCAAACGCTCATTCAGAGGATTCGACATTGAAGAAGTCGATGCATTTTTAGATTTAATTATTCGTGACTACGATACATTCCAAAAAGAAATTAGCTTCCTACAAGCTGAAAATGAACGCTTATTAACAAAAGTAGACGAATTATCTCGTCAAGCAACTGTTTCAAAAGCTAACCGTTCAAGCAATGTATCTTCATCAGGAGTTACAAACTTCGATATCTTAAAACGTTTATCAAACTTAGAAAAACACGTTTTCGATTCTAAATTAGAAGAAGACAGCTACTCTGCTCCTTCTCAAGATGTTGCAGAAGACGATGATGATTTCTACAAAACACGCGTAATTACACCAGTACGCGACAATAACTATTAATATATCATATTTGATATAACGAACTTTTTTAAATTTAGTAAACTTTGAGTAATCGCGGCATTAATTTGCTGAGGAAAGTCCATGCTCGCACAGGCTGAGATGCTTGTAGTGATCGTGCTTAGCGAAACAATAAGCTAAGGCAACTTTAGGTTGACGGCAGAAAAACGAGCTACGGCAATGCTATGCTCTAGTATTCTTGAAAGTGCCACAGTGACGAAGCAATTTTGGAAACGGAATTGGTGGAACGCGGTAAACCCCTCGAGCGAGCAACCCAAACTTATGGTAGGGGCACTCTTACTAGGAAATGAACGAACAAAGAGACACATTAAGTGTAGACAGATGATTACTGAAATTTAATAGATCCTGCTATTAAATGGAACAGAACATGGCTTACAGAAGTTTACTTCAGGATTTTAGCGAATTGTAAGGAGTGTGGCCTTGTGTCCACTCCTCTTTTTACGAATAAAGGAGAAATCTATGACAAAATATAAATTAGTAGCGACGGCTGCTGCAGGGATTGAAGCTCTTGTTGGTAAAGAATTACGCAACATGGGTTATGCGGTTCAAGTAGAAAATGGAAAAGCCTTCTTTGAAGGTGACGATTACGATATCGCCCGCACAAATATTTGGCTTCGCACAGCCGACCGTATCAAAATCATTATGGGACAATTCTCTGCAAAAACATTCGACTCGCTCTTTGAACAAACAAAGGCGATTCCTTGGGAGAAAATTCTTCCAGTCGATGCGGAATTCCCAGTATCTGGTAAATCTGTGAAATCTACTCTTCACAGTGTTCCTAACTGCCAATCTATCGTTAAAAAAGCGATTGTGAATCGTTTAAGCGAGGCTTACCACCGTCGTACTCACTTACCTGAGACTGGTGCCCTCTATCCTATCGAAGTGGCAATTTTAAAAGATGTTGTGACTCTTACAATCGACACGAGCGGAACAAGTCTCTTCAAACGTGGTTACCGTACTGAAAAAGGTGGCGCACCTTTAAAAGAAAACATGGCTGCGGCTCTTGTGATGCTTACAAGCTGGTATCCTGATAAACCGTTCTACGACCCTACTTGCGGTTCTGGTACGATTCCAATTGAAGCGGCTCTTATTGGTAAGAATATTGCTCCTGGTTTGAATCGTTCATTTGCCGCTGAAAAATGGACATTCTTTACTCCTGGTGTCTTCGATAAAGTCAGAGAAGAAGCTAAAAAAGAAATCCGCACTGACCTTCAACTCGATATTCTTGGCGCCGACATTGATGGCTCTATGATTGAAATTGCGAAACAAAATGCGATTAAAGCAGGTGTCGCAGACCAAATCGAATTCAAACAAATGCAATTGAAGGACTTCCGAACTAAGAAAGAAAATGGAATTATCGTGGCAAACCCACCATACGGAGACCGTCTTCTTTCTGAAGAACAAGCTCAAGCCATCTATAAACAAATGGGTGAAACGTATGCTCCACTGACAACTTGGAGTAAGTACATCTTAACGAGTGACTTGTCGTTCGAAGATCATTACG
>CALJSD010000036.1 GCA_937976325.1 uncultured Carnobacterium sp. | reverse complement strand
TAGACCGAATTGACTCTTATTATGAAGAAAAAGAAGTACACTCTCCTGAAAGTGAACGTACAGAAGAAGCAGATAAAGTAGCTTCTCGAATTGCACAACTTCTTTCTGAAACAGCATTTTCCTTCACCCCACAGGAGTATATTTCTATTCATCGAAAATTATTTCAAGGAATTTATCCGCATGCAGGTAAGATAAGAGAGTATAATATTACTAAAAAAGAATGGGTACTAGATGGAGATACCATTTTGTATGGAAGTGCATCTGAATTAGAGGCAACCCTTGAGTATGATTTTTCTAGAGAAAGAGAGTTTAGTTATAAAGGGTTGACAATGGAGGAAATCATTCATCATTTAGCGGTATTTATTTCTAGATTATGGCAAATCCATATTTTTGGAGAAGGAAATACAAGAACGACTGCTGTATTCTTTATTAAATATTTAAGAACTCTTGGATTTACTGTGACAAATGAGAGTTTTGCAGATCATTCTTGGTATTTTAGAAATGCACTTGTTCGTGCGAATTATACGAATTTACCAAAAGGAATTCATGAAACGACAGAGTATCTAGAGTTATTTCTTAAAAATTTATTGTTGAATGAGAATCATCTGTTATCTAATCGTGATCTTAGAATTCATGAATGATAGAATAATTACACTAATAGCGATAAAGTTTTTCGTAACTTGTCTAAAACACTGGACTTAAAACACCGGTGTTTTTTTATTACTTAAAATTAGAATATCTATTTAAAAATATTTTTAAATAACTCTTGCTTTTTAATTTCAGAAGGAGTATTATCTATTTAAAGAAAATTTTAAATAGAAAGAGATGATCATATGTCTGTAAATGATATTTTGTCTGCATTATCGGATGAAAACCGTCGGAAGATTTTAGAAATTTTACGACAGGGAGGAATGAATACTGGAGACTTAGCACAGAGCTTACAAATCACACCGCAAGCATTGTCGTATCATTTAAAAAAGTTAAAACAGGCGGATTTAATTTATGAAACAAAGGAAAAGAACTTCATTTATTATGAATTAAATTTAACCGTTTTAGAAGAGGCAATTGTTTGGATGAATTCAATTATTGGAGGAAAATAATATGTTAGTTGAACAAAGAAAAATTTATTTATTAGATGTCATTTTGACTTTTTTACCTATATTACTTGCTTTATGCGTTGTTTGGTATGCACCTGAGACAATCGTTTCTCGTTTTGACTTAGAAGGCAATATTGTCGCAACAGCTTCCCGTTGGACGATTCTAATATTACCAATTTTCATTTTATTATTATCTGGCTTGATCAAATGGATTGATTATAAAGAATTAGTCGGAAGTCATAACAAGGAAATTAGCCGTTATATTTTCAGAGTAACATTACTATTGTTTAACGCTATCGCCTTTTTCCAATTTTTCTTAATTTTAACAGGGTATAGTATGGTATCCCAAATGGGACGTTTGATGGCATTTCTTATAGGGTTATTTATGATATTCGTTGGAAATGTTAGTCCTAAAATTAAAGAAACGAACAAGCACTTTGGATTCCGTGTGCCTTGGATTATGAATAATGATGAAGCTTTTCGTAAAACACAACGATTCTTCGGATTTGCGAGTATGATTTGTGGAATTATCTTTATTTTAATTTCATTATTTGTGACGAATCAATTAGCAATGATTCTTGTAAGTAGCGTTTTATTGCTAACGATTGGGATTACTATAGTGTATTCATATAAAATTAGCAAATAAATAATGAATGACTTTTCTAGGTAATAATTTTAGGCAATATTCTCTATCGTTACGAAGAAAAATCATGTTATTAGACTTAATAAAAAACTAAAAGGAAGTTAGACAATGTTACAGTTACAACATATTTCAAAAATATATAAAACTGGAAATCAAGAATTTCACGCGTTGAAAGATATCTCGATCCGTTTCCGTGAAAATGAGTTCGTCTCAATTCTCGGACAATCGGGTTCAGGGAAAACCACCCTATTAAATATCATCGGCGGACTCGACCAATACACATCGGGTGATTTACTTATCCAAGGAAAATCAACAAAACAATTTAAAGACCGAGATTGGGATAGCTACAGAAACCACACAATTGGTTTCGTCTTCCAATCCTATAATCTTATCGGCCACCAAACGGCACTCTCAAACGTCGAGATTGCGATGACGCTCTCTGGTGTTTCTAAAGCAGAACGTAAGAAACGTGCCATCGAAGCGCTCGAACGAGTTGGATTGAAAGATCATTTATATAAGAAACCAAACCAAATGTCTGGGGGACAAATGCAACGAATCGCGATTGCGCGTGCCCTCGTCAATAATCCAAAAGTCGTTTTAGCCGACGAACCGACTGGAGCGCTCGATTCGGAGACTTCTGTTCAAATCATGGAGTTATTAAAAGACATCGCCAAGGAACGTCTCGTTATCATGGTGACGCATAACCCAGAGCTGGCAAAGACGTACTCCACTCGTATCGTACAAGTATTAGATGGAAACATCTTAAGCGACTCGAATCCATACGAACCTACCGAAGAAACCAAACAAGGCGACATTCAGTTCACGAAGACGAAGATGAGCTTTATGACGGCGCTGGCCCTTTCGTTTAACAACCTATTGACGAAGAAAGGCCGTACCTTCCTGACTGCCTTTGCCGGTTCTATTGGGATTATCGGGATTGCCCTTATTCTGGCCCTTTCGAACGGTGTGAGCAACTACGTGAAGAAAGTGCAAGAAGATACCCTCGTTTCTCTTCCTCTGACGATTAGAGAACAGAACCACAGTAATTTGCTTGCAACCTCTCCGGATTTGAGTGATAAACCTTATAAAGACAATAACGAACTCGGAGTCAATACGGTGTTGACGAATTTATTGAAAAAACAAATCGGGAAAAACGACATCGCGTCCTTCAAGGCATACTTGGACGAACACGCATCCGAAGTCGCAAAACTGACAAAAGACATTCGTTACCAATACAACCTGCAACCATATATTTACGCTAGCGACACATCGAATGGTCCAAAGAGCATTCTTCCGTCAAACCTAGCAAGCGAAGTCGATACGGCGAACCAAACGATTAAAGGCTACTTGCAAAACATCGACTATTGGAGCCAACTTTCAAGCGACGAAGCCATGCTTGAGGCGCAATATGATGTGCTAGAAGGTCGTCTTCCGAAGGATAAATCTGAAATCGTCCTTATCGTCGATGAAGATAACCAAATCAGTGACCTACTCCTTTATAGCTTACGCATCAAAGACCCTAGCGAATTAAACGATGTGAAGAAACTGGATGAACTCAAATCACAAACGTATCAATATAGTGATTTCATCGGGAAAACATTCAAAGCCGTTGTGAACACGAACCGCTTCGCGAAAGAAAACAACCAATGGATGAATAAAATTGATGACGAAGCGTATATGAAGACGCAAATCGAGAATGGCCTCGAGCTTACAATCGTCGGCGTTCTTCGTCAAAAAGAAGGCACAAGTTCTGGTGTGAACTCTCCTTCTGGTGGTGTGGCTTATACAAGCGCCCTTATCGATTACACTTCTGAACAAATTCAAAACAGTGACATCGTGAAGGAACAAGAAGCCAACCCAACCATCAACGTATTTACTGGTAAACCATTTGCCAAAGATCCAAAACCATTCAATTCGGCTGATTTAACCGAAGAAGAAAAAATCCAGTTGGTCAAATTGACGCCTGAACAACAAGCGCAATACATCCAACAATACAACGAAAACTCGGCTGCCACTTACGAGGAAAACCTCGCAAAATTAGGTGTCATCGACAAATCCAAACCGGCTGCCATCGAGTTCTACACCTCTTCGTTCCAACAAAAACAAGAGTTGAAGGACTTCATCAACGCCTATAACACAGCGAAAAAAGACGCCGGCGAAGACGACAAAGTGCTCGCCTACTCCGACGATATTCAAACCATCATGTCTTCGATTACGACAATGGTGGGCGTGATTACAACCGTACTCGTTGGTTTCGTAGCCATCTCGCTCATCGTATCATCGATTATGATTGCGATTATCACGTACATCTCCGTTCTCGAACGTACAAAAGAAATCGGAATCCTACGTGCAATGGGGGCTTCGAAGA
>CALJSD010000035.1 GCA_937976325.1 uncultured Carnobacterium sp. | reverse complement strand
GATACCTCGACGGTTCTAGGTTTAAGAGATAAGGCAATGCTCGAGCTCTTATATGCAACAGGGATGCGGGTGAGCGAACTGATTAGCATTGAACTCAGTGATTTGCATTTAGAGCTTGGATTCCTACAAACGATTGGGAAAGGGAATAAACAACGCATTATCCCAATCGGTCAAGAAGCAACCAACTGGATTCAAAATTATTTAGAATATGCTCGTCCAGCTCTTGAAGACGAGAAGAAGTTATCGAATGTCTTATTCTTGAACCACAGAGGCGGTCCGTTTACGCGTCAAGGTTTCTGGAAGAATTTAAAGAAAATCGTCCAGACGGCCATGATTACAAAGGAAGTGAGCCCGCATACATTGCGCCATTCCTTTGCAACCCATATATTAGAAGCGGGTGCCGACCTTCGAATTGTTCAGGAATTGCTTGGACATTCAGATATTAGTACAACACAAATTTATACACATATTACAAACGAACGAATGAAGGAAATTTACAAACAAGCACATCCTCGTTCGTAATCAAGAAAATGGAGATGAAATTGATGAAATTTAAAAGAATACACGTTATTGTAATGGACTCTGTAGGGATTGGAGAAGCACCAGATGCTGCAAAATTTGATGATGCAGGTTCACATACTTTAGGTCATATTTCAGAAACTGTGGGCTTAAACGTGCCAAATATGCAACGTTATGGTTTAGGGAATATCGCTCCTTTAAAAACAGTTCCACCAGTAGAACATCCAGAAGGAAGCTATACTAAACTTGAAGAAGTTTCTGTTGGTAAAGATACAATGACAGGTCACTGGGAATTAATGGGATTAAATATTAAAACTCCTTTCCGGGTGTTCCCTGATGGTTTCCCACAAGAATTATTAGACCGTATTTCTGAGTTCTCAGGAAGAGGTATCGTATGTAACTTACCATACAGTGGTACAGCTGTAATTGATGACTACGGTAAACACCAAATGGAAACAGGCGATTTAATCGTTTATACTTCTGCAGACCCTGTAATGCAAATTGCAGCTCACGAAGACATTATTCCGCTAGAAGAGTTATACCGTATTTGCGAATACGCTCGTGAAATTACAAAAGACGATCCATATATGATTGGACGTATTATTGCTCGTCCATATGTGGGTGAACCTGGTAACTTCCAAAGAACTTCAAACCGTCATGACTATGCGTTAAGTCCATTTGGCGAAACAACATTAGACTTCTTGAAGAAAGATGGCTTTGATGTGATTGCAATCGGTAAGATTAACGACATCTTCAACGGACAAGGAATTACTGAATTCGTTCGTACAAAAGACAATATGGATGGCGTAGATAAACTTGTTGAAGTATTGAAGAAAGACTTTACTGGTATGAGTTTCTTAAACTTAGTAGACTTCGATGCAGTTTATGGTCACCGTCGTAATACAAAAGGATACGGAGAAGCGCTCGAAGCATTTGATGCTCGTATTCCAGAAATCGTTGAAAACATGCAAGAAGATGATCTATTAATTATCACAGCTGACCACGGAAACGATCCAACGTTCAAAGGAACAGACCATACTCGTGAGTACATTCCAGTGTTAGCCATTAGCAAATCATTGAAACACCCAACACACTTACCAGAAGGCCATTTCAGTGATATCGCAGAAACAATCAGTGAAAACTTTGGTGTAGCATCAACTGGAAACGGAACAAGCTTCTTAAAAGAATTAAACTAATATAGAAAGAGGGAACAACATGAGCAAATACGAACAATTAGTTGAAACAAAAACGTTTTTACAAGAAAAAGGTATTGGTCACATTGATTTTGGAATGATTTTAGGGTCAGGTCTTGGTGAACTTGCTGGAGAAGTGAAGAACCCATTAATCTTTGACTACAAAGATATTCCAAACTTCCCAGTTTCTACAGTTGTCGGTCATGCTGGCCGTCTTGTATATGGTGAATTAGAAGGAAAACAAGTTCTAATCATGGACGGACGTTTCCACTACTATGAAGGTTACGATATGGAAACAGTAACGTTCCCAATTCGTTTAATGAAATTATTAGATGTTGAAACGATTATCGTTACAAATTCAGCTGGTGGTGCAAACCCAACATTTGAACCAGGGGACTTAATGATTATTACAGATCAAATTAACTACACTGGTACAAACCCATTAATTGGGCCAAACGATGACCGCTTTGGACCTCGTTTCCCTGATATGAGCCATGCGTACCATGAATACGGACAAGAAGTCGTTCGTAAAGCTGCGAAAGAACTAAACATCAATATTAAAGAAGGAGTATACATGGGATACTCTGGACCAACTTATGAAACACCAGCAGAAATCCGCTTCACACAAGCAGTAGGTGGGGACGCTGTAGGAATGTCAACAGTTCCTGAAGTTATCGTAGCAAACCACGCTGGTATCAAAGTAATTGGTATTTCATGTATCACAAACTTAGCTGCAGGAATGCAAGCAAACTTAAACCACGAAGAAGTGGTAGAAACAACACAACGCGTTAAAGAAGTGTTCAAATCATTGGTTCGTAAAGTGTTAGTTTTATATTAAGAGAGGAACCTCGAGGAGGAATGAATTTGTTAGTACCTTATTCAGCAACGAATAAAAAAATTGTGATGGGATTACTTTCTTACATCCCTGAATTCAAGGACTTTAAACGATTGCAAGAGGAAATTGAAGAAATCGCTACAAATCCATCGATTAAATGCTGGCTTTTTAAAGAAAGTGACAGTGAGAATTTTATTGGATTGATTGGTGGAGAAAGTACAACTGACACGATTGTCATTAAATACTTATCGGTGTCACCTTCGTTTCGTGGGGAAAATATTACATTCCAAATGTTAGAAGATTTAGCAAAGATGGAAGATAAAGTATTGAGTGGAACAATTGAGACGAGTGTGATTCTCGCAAAATGGAATAAACATCGTGTAAGTGAGGAACCATGGAAGATTTAACAATTAAGGTAGCTGAATACGAAGGGCCGATGGACGTCCTCTTGCATCTGATTCGTGAGATGAAAATCGATATTTACGATATTCCGATGAATGAATTAACGAAGCAGTATTTGAACTTCATTCATTCCATGAAAACTTTGGAGTTGGAAGTGGCAGCCGAGTATTTAGTAATGGCGTCAACATTATTAGAGATTAAGGCAAGAATGCTTCTTCCAAAGCCAAAACTGGAAGAGTTGGATGAAGACGGGGAGCCAATCGTGGAAGATCCTCGTGATCAGTTAGTGCAACAACTATTGGAATATCAACAAATTAAAGAAAATGCCAAAAAGCTTGAGGAGCTCTCTTTCCAAAGGGGATTACACTTTGGGAAAGAGGCGAGTGACTTATCTTCGATGCAGGAGATTATTCCTTTAAAAGAAGGAGAAGTGACGACTCAAGATTTATGGAATGCGTTAAAGAAATTAGCGCGTAAGAATATTGCGAAAATGCCGCTCAAGGCTAATATTCAACATGAAACGCATACGGTTGAAGAATTAATGGACTCGATTATTTCAAAAATTGAGCATACAGATAAGAAACAAGTTCCGTTCGAGGAATGTTTCCCAGCGTTCAACAGACATGCGATTACAACGACGTTTTTAGCGATGTTACAGTTAGTTCGGGAACATCGTGTCCGTTTTATTCAAAGTTCTCCATATGAGGATATTTTGATTGAGAAAAGACAAGAAAAGGAGAAAGAGAGTGACTAATTACATTTCAGTATTAGAAGGCTTACTATTTGTTGCTGGTGATGATGGGATTACATTAGAAGAAGCAAGCTATATTTTAGAACTCGAAAGAAGTGCAGTTCGTCAGTTACTAGATGAATTAAAGAAACGCTTAGAGGATGAAAATAGTGGACTAGAACTTTTTCTCACAGCTTCTCATTATAAGCTTGTGACAAAGGCTAGTTTAAAATCCTATATCGAAAAATATGCGGTTTCTCCATATTCTTCTCAATTGTCTCAAGCTTCTCTAGAAACGTTAGCGATTATAGCGTATAAGCAACCTGTCACACGTGTGGATATCGAGTCGATTCGTGGCGTTCAAAGTAGCGGTTCGATTCAAAAACTATTGTTAAGAGATTTAATTGAAGAGGCTGGAAGACTAGAGACACCAGGACGTCCAAAATTATATAAGACAACAGCTTATTTTATGGATTACTTTGGATTAGAATCGCTTGATGCATTGCCAGATGCTTCCGATTTATTCGATTTAGATTCTGAAGAGGCCAATCAATTATTTAGAGATAATCATGATTTATTTGAAGAGTTGGAAATCCGCTCTAAAGAACATCATGAAGTAGAAGTAGAAGAAGAGAAAGAGTAGGTTTTTTTGTGGAAAGATTACAAAAAGTAATGGCGCACGCTGGTGTGGCATCCCGCAGAAAATGTGAGGCATTTATTCAAGAAGGCCGTGTGAAGGTCAATGGTGAAGTCGTCAGAGAACTCGGCTTTAAAGTAGGTGCCAATGATAAAATTGAGGTAGATGGTATTCCGATTTACAAAGAAGAACCTGTGTACTTTATGTTTTATAAACCAAAAGGCGTGCTTTCAAGTGCCAGTGATGATAAAGGAAGAACCGTTGTGACGGACTATTTTAAAGATGTAGAACAACGCGTGTATCCAGTGGGACGTTTGGACTACGATACAACAGGACTTCTTTTATTAACGAATGACGGTGAATTTTCTAACTTAATGACGCATCCAAAGCATCACGTAGAGAAGAAATATATCGCCAAAGTAAAAGGAATTCCAACACCTAGACAAATGCGTCAATTGGAACGTGGAATTGTCTTAGATGGCAAGAAAACGTCAAATGCTAGAGCTCAAATTTTATCAGTGGATACAGATAAAGGAACAGGAATTGTCGCTTTAACAATTCACGAAGGATGGAACCATCAAGTGAAGCGTATGTTTGAAGCCGTA
This sequence comes from uncultured Carnobacterium sp., assembly GCA_937976325.1. GTDB lineage: Bacteria > Bacillota > Bacilli > Lactobacillales > Aerococcaceae > Granulicatella. The sequence goes on along the minus strand of CALJSD010000035.1, from coordinate 10,373 downwards.
GAGTTACCAGTTATGAAATTAAAACGTGAAGAGTTTGGATTTTTAACGTTGGAGAATTTACGCCCTGGTGACTATCGTGAATTGCGTTCATTTGAAGTACAGAAACTAAGAAAGCTCGCTTTAGACGAAAAATAGATTTCTATTAGGGAGTCATACAAAAAGAAAAACGGACTCATACTGTTGTGAGTCCGTTTTGTTTATTTAGTCTTCATTAAATGGGCTATTTTTTCGTTTAATGGCACCCGTTGGACAGGCTGTATAAGCATCTTTGAACTTTTCTAGCGTATCTTCTGGTAGTGGAACTGTTCCGGTATTGTTGTCTTGTTTTACAAAGGCAATGCCTTCAGCATCGTACTCGAAGATTTCAGGAGCACGTAGTTGACAGATGCCACATGCGATGCAAGACTCGCAATCAACTTTTGTATAAATTTTTGAAAGAGAGGATTTTTTATCCATGAGTCAGTACTCCTTTTATCAAATTTGGATATTACATGCGATCAAGTCGTATGGTGTGGTTCCGTTAAATCGATTATATCGTATTTTAACGGGAAATCGTACAATGTCGACTTTAATTGGCGTGACAGAAGATAAAACTGAAGTGTTTTTTGCTAGTTTACCCCATTTAAAAGAAGAGTACTTTCATCAATTAGTAGATGGATTCTTCCGTGAAGGAATAGTTAGCGAAAATGAATCAGGCATAGTGCTACTGAAAGAGATTCCAGAATTTTCGCTTGTGACAAACGGAAGCCATCCCGTCAATTACTTGATGCATCCATATTCGTTTGTGCAATTACGAGATGTGACAAGACTTTGGGTCGAATGGATTAGTTATCACCGCTACGAAGAAACAAGCTATCGTCCTCTCATTCAAAATGTATGGTTACAGCAATTATTTAAACGTTGGTATAAAGAAGAAAAAGAGAAGATTACACCAGGTTGGTTTAGTAGTGTTGTGGAAGAGTTCAAGTCTTGGGCGGATAAACAAGATGAATCTGTGAAAGGGCATTGGGTGGGACTTTTTACAGGGGCTAAGTCGACAGCAGCACTTGAGGAAGAACTTGTTTCTTTATGGGACTTTACAAGCGTTGAAGACTGTGAACCACTCTCAAGACTTGTCTTTATGAAATGGGTGAGTGATGTCTTTGAGGAACCTGAAAATTCTCCAATCACTTATGGATGGTTTTCTAAAATGTTTGAATGGATTTCTCATGAAACGAGTTCCGTTCAAGAAACAGTTCGTCTATTTGAAAAAGGATTAAAACGAACGGAGATTGCACGTCTACGTAAACTCAAAGAGAGTACGATAAACGATCATCTCTTAAAGCATTTGTTACTTACAAAAGATGCATTTTATAAACGTGTAGAGGAAACGAAGGCTGCCGTGGCATACAAAGAACTTTTCGAAAATGAGCAGTATCCTAAATATAAAGAGGCCAAAGATCAATTCGAAGCAGAAGGGAAAAGACTAGATTTCTTCTTATTCAGATACTATCAAATCAAAGCCTTGAAGGAGCGTGAATGACATGGATCCAATATTGAAGCGGTTCGGATATGACGAGTTCAGGGAAGGACAACAGGAAGTCATCACCGCTCTCGAGGAAGGGCATGATGCGATTGCGATTTTACCAACAGGAAATGGGAAATCATTTATTTATCAATATATTGGCGTCAAAGAAAAGTGCAGAGTCGTGATTGTGTCTCCGCTGATTGCGTTAATGGTCGATCAAGTTGCTAGTTTAAAACAGCTAGGAATTCATAGAGCGGTGGCCATCACGTCTCTTATGTCAGAGTCTGAGAAGAATTATATTTTAAGTACGTTAAAGGAGTATCAATTTATTTTCGTTTCTCCAGAGATGTTACAAGCGCCAAAATTCTTTAAGCAATTATCAAAACTGGAAATTGGATTACTCGTTGTCGATGAGGCGCATTGTATTTCACAGTGGGGGTATGACTTTAGAAGTGATTACTTATTTATTGGAAAAATGAGAAAGAGTTTGGGAAGTCCTAGAACGTTAGCGTTAACGGCAACAGCGACAACTCAAGTGATTCATGATATTTATACATTTTTAGGATTAAACAAAGAAGAGACGGCTTATTTTCAAGGACATGCCTTCTTGAAGAATCGTGAAATTGATGTGATATCAGTAGAAGGACTTCGCAGCAAGATGCTTAGTGAATTGTTGAAGCGTGTGGAATATCCTTGTATCGTGTATGCCTCAACGATTAAAGAGATTGAAGGATTAAAAGAATCACTCCAAGAGGAAGGATTTACAAAAATCGATACCTTTCACTCTAAGAGACATAGTAGTGATCGACAAACCATCCAGCAGAAGTTCTTTAGAGGAGAACTCAACATTTTATTAGCAACAAGTGCTTTTGGAATGGGGATTAATCAGTCAAATATTCGCACGATTATTCATTACCAGCTTCCTCAAACGCTTGAAGATTATGTGCAGCAAATTGGTCGTGCGGGTAGAGACTTGCAGTTTAGTCGTTGTATCGCCTTTGTTCATCCAGACGATTTTTCCGAAATGGAACGTAAAATCGAACGGTCGTATGAAGTAGGTGACGAGGAAGAAACAGAACTTCATCAAAATATTAAAGAGATTGCGAATGCATTTCGTTGGAATAATGAACAAAAGAATGAATTTATCAAGATGCAACGAACGCGTAAATTAAAGCAAGTTGGGCAGATTGAAGAGTTTGCGACCACGAGTCAGTGTAAAGAAAAGTACTTAGCAAAGTTCTTCGGAGAAAATCGGAAAGAGCCGTGTGGGAAGTGTAGTAGTTGCAGGCATTTTGATTTATTTTTACTGGATGTAACAGAAAATTGGAATGAAGAAGAAAATGGCAAAAACACCTTCGAAGAAAGCTTTAAGAAATTATTTAATCTATGATTAAATAGAGTGATTTTTTGAGAAATTATGCTACAATAGTACTAAAGTAAAAGTTTGCCCTGAGTGTAAGAATATGCTATATTGTGTAATGAATTGACTGAGGATAGCATTGGGTCAAATTAGGAGGATTTTTGAATGAGCGATAACTTTAATAATAACGAAGATTTAAATCAAACAGAAGAACAACCATGGGAAAGAAAATTTGGCGAAGATGAGAATTTAAAGAATCGTCAATTCTCTCGTAGTGCTAGAAACTCAGGTGGGAAAGCAGTAGCACCATTATCAAATGTGTTATTATTTGTGTTCCTAATTGTAATTGTTGCACCAGTATTATTTATGATGTGGTTCTCAATTAGCAATAATAGTAACCAAGTAAAACCTAGAACAGCTGATGATGTTATGTTAACGAAGACTGTTGAAACAACAACAGCTACTCCAGAAACAACAGCAGCTACAACTAAACAAGAAGCTACTACTACAGCGAACGAAGCAACAACAACTGCTCCTCGTCAAGCTGAAACAACTCAACAAACACCAACAACTCAAGCGCAACAAAACGGTAACTATACTACATACACTGTTAGAGCTGGAGATACTTTATACCGTATCGCAGTAAACCATGGTATGGATGTTGCGACATTAAAACAAATTAATGGTCTTACAGGAGATAACATTGCTCCAGGAACAACATTAAAAGTTGCACAATAATACAGAACTATATTAGCGGAAGTCTGAGACGCAATACGTTTCAGGCTTTCTTTTTGAGAAGGAGAGAGAATATGCAAGTTGCTATTGATGGACCAGCTTCGTCTGGGAAAAGTACAATTTCAAAATTGATTTCTAAAGAAACTGGTTTTCTTTATTTAGATACTGGTGCGATGTATCGTGCTACAACATTGGCATTTTTAAGAAATAATATTTCAGTAGATGATGCGTCAGCAATCGATGAATTGCTCGAAAACTTAGTCATCAGTTTTAAAAATACTGAAGATGGCCAACTCGTTTTCTTAAACGGAGAAGATGTGACTCGTGAGATTCGTGATCTTGAAGTGACACGAAATGTATCTGAAGTTTCAGCAATTAAAGCGGTTCGTGTAAAATTGGTTAAGATGCAACAAGAGATTGCTGAGAACCATTCCATCATTATGGATGGTCGCGATATTGGTACAGTCGTGCTTCCAAATGCTGAGTTGAAGATTTTCTTAGTAGCGTCTGTAAAAGAACGTGCACTTCGTCGATTCAGAGAAAACCAAGAAAAGGGCATCGAATTATCTCTTGAAAAATTGGAAGAAGAGATTGCTCACCGTGACTTCTTAGATAGTACTCGTAAAGAGTCTCCTTTGAAAAAAGCGGATGATGCGATTGAAATCGATACAACAAGCCTATCAATTCAAGAAGTCGTTTCTAAAATTACGAATCTTATCCAAGAAAAGTTAACGAATTAACCAGATTTTACACAAAAACACTAGAATTCGTTTTCATTTAGTGGTATGATTGTAAGTGGATAAAAAGTTTTATTTTGCACAAAAATCAAACTTGATGTTCGCATGAATTGTCGCGCTTAGGAGGAAGTCACATGTCAGAATTACAAACAATGCAAGATGCGCTAGATATCGTTAAAGATATTCAAATCGGAGATTTAGTACAAGGTGAAGTATTAACTCTACAAGATAAACAAGCCATCGTCGGAATTATCGGTGGAGGAGTTGAAGGGGTTATTCCTTTCAATGAATTATCTACATCACCAGTTGAACGTGTAGAAGACGTTTTAGCTGTAGGAGATGTTGTTGATTTAGTAGTCATCAAACAAATCAAAGATAAAGAAAATGGAAGTTTCTTACTTTCTAAAAAACGTGTAGATGCACGTAAAGTTTGGGAAGAAATTCAAGCTAAATTTGATAACAAAGAAATCATCGAAGCTCCAGTTGTGGATGCTGTTAAAGGTGGTTTAGTAGTGGATGCAGGAGTTCGTGCTTTCGTGCCAGCTTCGATGGTATCAGACCACTATGTTGATAACTTAGCTCAATTCAAAGGCCAAACATTAGCTTTTGAAATCGTTGAAATCGAACCAAGCGAAAATCGTTTAATCTTATCACGTAAAAACTTAGTTGCAGCTGAAAAAGCAGCTAAGCGTGCAGCTGTATTTGAAGCAATTCAAGAAGGTTCTGTAGTGACTGGTAAAGTGGCTCGATTAACAAACTTCGGTGCGTTCATCGACTTAGGTGGTGTGGATGGATTAGTTCACATCTCACAAATCTCTCACGAGCATGTTGCGAAAGCAAGCGACAAATTAAAAGTTGGCGAAGAAGTTCAAGCGAAAGTTATTTCAGTAGATCCAGAAAGCGGACGTGTATCATTATCAATCAAAGATACATTAGCAGGACCATGGGATAACATTGAAGAACGTGCAGCAGTTGGTTCTGTATTAGATGGTTTAGTAAAACGTCTAACTACATTCGGAGCATTCGTTGAATTATTCCCTGGAGTAGAAGGATTAGTTCATATCTCTCAAATTGCTCATCAACATATCGCAACACCACACGAAGTCCTTAAAGAAGGTCAAGAAGTTCAAGTGAAAGTTCTTGAAGTTCATCCAGAACAACAACGTATTTCTTTAAGTATTAAAGCTTTACAAGAAGCTCCAAAACCTGAAAAAGAAGAAGTTGAAGAAGTGGTTGAAGAAACTTACGAATTACCTGAAGAAGATGTTTCATTCTCTTTAGCAGATCGTTTAGGTGATCAACTTTCTGAACTTAAAGTTGAAGAATAACATTCAAATAAAAGTTAAGTGGAAATAGTCTGGACTGGTTCCAGACTATTTTTATGATAGAATTAGAGAAAAAGGAGGAATAGTATGTCAACACCAGTTATTGCCGTTGTAGGGCGACCAAACGTCGGAAAATCTACAATTTTTAACCGTATTGTCGGAGAACGTATCTCTATCGTAGAAGATATCGCTGGAGTCACTCGTGACCGTATCTATTCTGAAGGTGAGTGGTTAGGTCACTCATTTAATATTATTGATACAGGTGGAATTGATATTACGGATGAACCGTTTATGTCAAACATCCGTATGCAAGCAGAGATTGCGATGGAAGAAGCAGATGTGATTATCTTCCTTACAAGTGTGAAAGAGGGCGTGACAACGACTGACGAACACATTGCAAAATTACTCTATCGCACAAATAAACCAGTTTTACTAGCTGTTAATAAAGTCGACAATCCTGAATTACGTTCAGAAATTTTTGATTTCTATGCATTAGGATTTGGGGAGCCATTCCCAATTTCAGGTAGTCATGGATTAGGCCTTGGAGACTTATTGGATGCAGCTGTGAAAGCTTTCCCTGAAGATAATGGAGACGAAGAAGATAAAGACATCATTAAGTTTAGTTTTATCGGCCGTCCAAACGTAGGGAAATCAAGCTTAGTGAATGCGATGCTTGGAGAAGAGCGTGTTATTGTATCGAATGTTGCCGGAACAACTCGTGACGCCATCGATACGACATTCGAAGATGAAGAAGGTACTGTCTTCAAGATGATTGATACTGCCGGTATTCGTAAGAAAGGTCGTGTCTTTGAATCCACTGAAAAATATAGTGTCTTACGTGCCTTAAGAGCGATTGAACGAAGCGACATTGTTTGTGTGGTCTTGAATGCCGAAGAGGGAATTCAAGAACAAGATAAGAAGATTGCGGGATACGCTCATGAAGCCGGTAAGGGTGTCGTTATTTTAGTGAATAAATGGGATACGCTTGAAAAAGATAATTCAACGTATAAAGAGTTTGAGGATAAGATTCGTCAAGAATTCCTATACTTATCATATGCTCCGATTATTTTTGTATCTGCAAAAACAAAACAACGTCTTTCTAAGATTCCACCAATCCTAAAAGAGATTCATGAAGTTCGTTCACGCCGTATTTCATCATCAGTCCTAAACGATGTATTGATGGATGCTATTGCGATGAATCCAACACCAACGGATAAAGGGAACCGCTTGAAGATTTACTATATGACCCAAGTGGCGATTCAACCACCAACATTTGTCACATTTGTAAATGACGTTGAATTGATGCATTTCTCATATGAACGATTCTTAGAAAATCGAATTCGCTCAGCATTTGGATTCGAAGGAACACCAATTCATATGATTACGCGTCAAAGAAAGTAAAAAAATTCATAGCAAGCTTATAAAACAGGATATAAAACGTTGAAACTATTGAGGTTGAATGGTATAATCTAGAGGAAATCAAAACTAATTTTCGATTTCCAGATAAGTTGGACCACTCAACGAACTCTGATAGAAATTCTTATTTGACGGAGGTGAAACTAAAATGGCTAACAAAGCAGAATTAGTAGATCGCGTTGCTAAAAAAACGCAATTAACAAAGAAAGATGTTTCAGCAACAGTTGAAGCGTTATTCGAAACAATTCAAGAAGCTTTAAAAGCAGGTGAAAAAGTTCAAGTTATCGGATTTGGTAACTTTGAAGTACGTGAACGTGCTGCTCGTAAAGGACGTAATCCTCAATCAGGTGAAGAAATCCAAATCGAAGCAAGCAAAGTTCCTGCATTCAAAGCAGGTAAAGCTTTGAAAGATGCTGTAAAAAACTAATCAGTTTATTATGATATTTTCATAGAAACTATTTCATAAAGGTGCTATATTAGAGTTAAATCAATATAGCATCTTTTTTATTGTCTATAGAAATGGAGAAAGTATGAAAACAATCGTTGAACAAATTCAAAATGCATTAGAAGAACAAGAGTTAGAAAAAGTATATTCACTTTTCGAACAGTTTATGAATGAAGTGACAGAGGATAAAATTGAAGAATTAATCGATTTAGCTGCGTTTAGTGCAAGTAGTGGATTTTTTGATGAAGCAAGACAGGCTTATTTATTATTAACTCAATTTGAACCTGAAGAATCCGCTTGGACTATTTTATTAGCAGAAATTTTAGTGAATCAAGGAGAGTATGACCAAGCATTATCTATTTTATATGATATTCCTGAAGATAATCCGAATTATCCAAGTGTTTTAGTGATTTTATCAGAGTTATATAAGGCTCAAGGATATTATGATGTTGCTGAAAGAAAATTATTACTCGCAAAAGAATTAGCTCCTGAAGAAGCTATTTTAGATTTTTATCTTGGAACTTTATTGTTTGAATCTGGTTCGATGGAGAGAAGTGTACAGTATTTAGAAAGATTTTTAAAAAATTCCACTGAAGAAACTGGTGAAGAAAATCGAGCTAGAGAATTATTAGTGGAAGCATCTTTGGAAATTGGAAATGAAGAACCCTTACAAGAACTAGTATCTGATGAAGGATTAGCATCAGCTTCTAATGAATTATTAATCAGTATTGCAAAACATGATATCCAAGAAGGAAATTATGATCATGCAAAAAAATTATATCAAGAAATTTTATCTCGTGATGAAGAACATTATGAAGCCTTACTAGGATTAAGTCATATTCAAATGTATAAGCATGAGTATTTAAAGGCTATTATGAGCTTATCCAAAATGACAGAAACTTATCCTTATGAGAAAGAGCCATTCTTTAGTTTAGGTGTGAGTTATTTATCCATTGGGCAAATGGAAAAAGGACAAGAAGCGTTAAAACAAGCTTATGAACTATCCCCTGAATCATTTGAAATTATGCAAGCTTATACAGAAATATTATTATATCAAGAAGAGTTTGAAGAAGTTCAAGATATTTTAGCAAGGGAAATAGAAGAAGGTTTAGAAAATGGGCAAATTTTCTATTTAATGGCTAGAGCCAAAGAAGGTCTGGAAGAATTTGAAGAAGCACTAGAATTTTATCAAAAAGCTAGTGTTGAATTAGAAGATTCAGTAGAGTTTATTGTTGATTATGTAAGATTCCTTCGAGAGGAAGGTAGAGTTGCTGAAGCGAAAGAATGGTTAGAACATGGTCAAAATCTTGAACCATTAAATGAAGATTTACAAGAATTACAGCAATATTTTGAAGCATAAGGAGTGAAAAAGATGTTTCAGCCAAGTTTAGAAGATAAGAAAAATTTTATTTCATGGTTTGTATCGAATCATGCTTTAAAGAGAAGAGAAGCGCTATGGATTTTAAATTATTTGTTGAATCATGAACTATTACTAAAACAAATTCATTTTGTGGAAAAAGTAGATTGTACACCAAAAGGGATGTGGTTTTCGACAGATAAAGCGCCTGATGAATCTTTTTATTTTTATAAAGCAGGAACACGTTTTAATAATCCGGAACAAGCATTCCATGATATTCGTTTGAATTGGAAAGAAGAATGCTATATTGAAATGGAATTCGAAGATGCTTACTTAACGATGGTAAAATTTGGTATACTAGAGAAGAATCCTTTTTACGAAGAAGAAAGTTCTTCAGATGAAGAAGTACATCAAGCATTAGCAGAAATTCAAACAGATGTCTTAAAACAAGAAATTTTAACGCAAATTGATCAAGCTTTAGAAACTGGTAATCAAGAGTTATTCATTAAATTGACCGAACAATTAAAAGAACTAGAAAAGTAAGAGAAAGAGAGGCGAATGAATGTCTATTCAAAAAGAACCATTATTTTTAAAAGCACTACCTGTGATGAAACAGTTGGTAGATGCTGGATATGAAGCTTATTTTGTCGGTGGTTCCGTAAGAGATATGCTCCTTCATAAGCCTATTTCAGATGTTGATATTGCTACAAGTGCTACTCCGCAAGAAGTTAAAGAAATCTTTTCGCATACAGTAGATGTAGGAATTGAGCATGGAACAGTAATGGTGATTCATCATAAAGAAGGTTATGAAGTTACAACCTTTCGAACAGAAGAAGGTTATGAGGATTTTAGACATCCAGATAAAGTGACCTTTGTTCGCTCGCTAGAAGAAGATTTAAAACGACGTGATTTTACAATTAATGCTTTGGCGATAGGGATTGATGATCAATTAATCGATTTCTTTGATGGGATTGGGGATTTAGAACGGCAATGTATTCGTTGTGTCGGTGATGCAAAAGAACGTTTTAACGAAGATGCATTACGAATGTTTCGTGCGGTACGTTTTGTCGGTCAATTAGGATTTCAAATTGAAAAAGAAACGAAAAATGCCATTTCTCTTTTAAAGATGAATTTGTCTAAAGTTGCAGTTGAACGAATGAAAGTTGAATTTGAAAAAATGATTCAAAGTTCTTATCGGAAAGAAGCGATGCAATTATTTGTTGAAACAGGTTTATATCAAGCTTGTCCATTGTTTGATGGAAAAGATGAGATTCTTTTGAAAATTGCACAATTTCCATTAAAGGAAATGAGTGTTTTGCAAGTTTGGATTTTATTGGTAGATGAATTGAAGTTAAGTGATAAAGAAGTGACGCACTTATTGAAATCGTGGAAGTCTTCTAATGAGCAAATTCGAGATGTATTAGTAGGATATAGAACATATCGTGCTCGGAAAGAAGAAGGGTGGAATTTCTTTTTAGCTTATGCTTGTTC
>CALJSD010000034.1 GCA_937976325.1 uncultured Carnobacterium sp. | reverse complement strand
TCTCCAGACTTTCTCTTGCAAGAGTTGTCCTGCGATTTCATCCATCATCGTAAATACTGGGTCAATACCCGCTAAATAGAAATACCGTCGAATGACTTTCATACAGAAGCTATGAATTGTTGAAATCATAGCAGATGGAATCAGTTGTAATTGTTTTGCAAAACATTGTTGAAGGACTTCATCTGTCGATTTTTCAATCGCTTCTTCTAATTTAGTACGAAGACGTTCCTTCATTTCTTTTGCTGCAAGTTCTGTAAAGGTAACAACTAGCAATTCATTAATATCAATCCCTTCTTGAATATGCATCAAAATACGTTCTACAAGAACTTTGGTTTTCCCTGAACCAGCTGAGGCAGAAACAAGAAGATTGTTCCCACGAGTAGCTATTGCCTTCCATTGATCAGGTGTTGCTTGTAATCCTTTTGGTTTCTCTGGAATCATTCTTCTGTCTCTCCTTTCTTCTCTTGTAATTCATCTTGAATAAATGCAATCCCCTCTTCTTTTTCAAATTTTGGAAGAGTACGATATCTGTTTTCTGGGTTTGTTGCATCGAACTGGGAAATACTACTAAATTTACCAGATACAGAATCTGCATATTGTTTAAAGTCCTCGTAAGGAGCTAGTGTGATATCCCCAGACAAGATACCTTTACCTGCTTCTTGAATCTTTTCCCATACGAAATCTTTGAATAACTTCAATTCTTCTGTGGTATAAACGCCATTTTTATAAGTAGCACTGATGCCACCATCTTTTTTCAAAGCGACATTTAATAAGTTTGATTTACTCGTCTCAACAAGTTCCGGATTGAGTCTAGCAATCTCATCAGAGTTTACTAAACCACGATGTTTAAAGGCTTTAGTCCACTCTTGCATAAACTTATCTTCCGTTGGCACTTCTTTAATGCTGAATTTTGGATTATGCACATGAATATAGCTTGCTTCTAGCGGCGTTGGAATTACACCTTTTTCACTACGAATAATCTCTTCTGATACTTTCAAATACGTTAATAGTTGGATTTGAACCCCTGCAATAAGCTTGGCAATCTCAAATTTTTGTTCAGAAGATTTATAGTCAATAATCCCGTTATAAATTCCGTTATCTGACTGTAGCAAGTCGATACGGTCAATCTTTCCACGTAAATGGATGGATTGATTTTTACCAATTGGAATGTGAATTGGATAGTTTCCAGAAGTCCCGAATACCACTTCGGTTATCCAAGGTTTTGTCTCTAGCGCTAATGCTTGTTTTTGAAGCGCATTTGTCGTTTGCATTAGAGTTTGGTGTAACAATCCTTGGACGAAGTTTAAACGTCTAGAAGAGCCTAAAATCGCAAATTTCGGATTATCTTTCATTCGATTAAAGATTTCTTGCTCAATTGCTATTTTTTGTTCGGATGTTAATTCTCGTAGTGATAGTCCACGTGTATTTAATTCTTTAATAAATTGATCAAAGAATTCATGGAAGTATTCCCCTGTATTTGCTGGAGAAAGCTCAAATTCCTGACGTTCTTTCAGTCTTAATCCATATTGCAAGAAATGACTAAATGGATCCTTATAGTAAGTTTCAATTTGAGACGTTGATAAATTCAATTGATTTCCATAAAGCTCTTGCGCGAGAGAAAGTGGCAATTTACTTGCTACATTTAATCTGAAGACAGATGCCAGTAACGCATGATAGTTAGCGCTGAATGCAGCGTCAGCTTTTAGTAAATGCGGAATTAATTTCCATAAGAAATCAATCTCGTCTTTTTCTTTGAACTTGTTTTCTCTCATCTTCAATAAAAGTGTTGTAAAGAGTTCAAATGGAACTACGAAATCTCCTTGTTCTAAACGGTTTTGTCGGTTTAGTGACCCATCGATTTCTTCAATTTCAAACTGTTTTAGCAAGCGTTGAACAAAATTTGAAACGAGTTGTCCCTTACCATCTTTAGAAATAGCACAAGATAGATAAAGATGCTCTGTTGCGCTCATGAGTAACTGATAGAACACGAATGGTTCAACAGAGTGCAGTTGTCCTGTTGTAGGCGCTAGGAAACGTCCGCTATCAAGTTGGTTTGAGAATAGCTCACGTTCGTCATCCGTTAATAACCCTGTCTCATCAATGTTTCGTGGCATTACACCTTGCGTGAGTCCGACTGCAAAAGTAATTTTCTTTGGTGAATAACGAACAGAATCCATTCCTGTAATCGTTAATTCATCTAATGTAGAAGGCGCTAAATTATAGTGCGTTTGTTCAAATCCTGTATGAAGTAACATCATAAAGGTTTCCCAATCAAAGGATTTATCTCCGAAAATATAGATATATTCATCTAGTAAACGGATAAATTCAGACCACACTTGTTCTTGACGTCTCGCTGTTTCGACGTCTCCTTCTTCAGCAGCAACATCTCTCCAGTAAATGACCGATTGATCTAATCCTAGAGTCGTCAGTAATTGATATAGGACAGTAACTGCTTCAGTCGTTGTAGCTGCTTGTTCTAATTTCTTAAATGCAGGTAGTAATACGCTTGTTAATTCATCTCGAAGTTCTTGCGCTTTTAAAAGAATTTGCGTATTTTTATCCGTCACTTCAACTGTAGAATCTTCGTCAATAGAATCTTCCACATAGGCCCAAGGTTTTCCATTGGTCCATTGATAACCTTCGTAACCATTAGCAAGAATAACCGTTTCCGTTTCATCTAATTGCTGTCTAAAAGCTTGTAATTGGTCCTTAAGAGGCGTTTCTTCATCCTTATGCCACAAGACATATTCGCTACGAAGAAGACTCATAATATCGGCATAACGCCAATCATATTGCCAAATTGAATAGAGTGCGTCCAGTACTTGAATAATTGGATGATGCTCCATTGAGTCTGATAAATCGATAAAACCAGGAATATCGTATTGTTTCAAAAGAGATTCCAAGAATAAATGATTTTCTTCTAAATTACGACCCAAAATTTGGATATCTTTATAACGAACTTTACCCTCTTGAACCATTCTCTTAATTTGGGCAAATGTCTCTTGGTACTCTTCTCTTTCATCTGTGTACTTAGTAAACGTAATCTTTTCTAGCGGAAGCTTTTCTTTAGACGTTCTCTTCAATTTTGGAAGTCCACCATTTGTCTCTAGCCAGAACTTCTCTACTTCTTTAAATTCATCATCAAAAAGAGAATCACTTTCTTCCCATTCGATGATGCGAGCTAAGTCCTCTCCTCTATTCACCCATCTTGAGAGTCTTTCTAAGAGGAGTCTGTTTGAAGTAAATAATGAATCCCCTGCTTCGTTTTTAGCGGTATGGACTCCATATGTCGTTAATGTTGCATGAAATTCAACGGTTGCCCCACTTCCTACTAAGGCTTCAATCACTTCCATTTCAGCCTTCGTCAATGTTACCATTTCATCGATTGCAATAAAGGTATTGGACAAATCCTTAGTAGCAATTACGCTGCATAATTGCGAATAGCTTTCTTCTTGATGAACGAAATCTTGTTTTAGTGCTTCTATATAGTAACGATAAATAATCCCAAATTCTTTTAATCGTTGTTCGTTTTCTGAAGGAGTGGACGCTTCAAAAAAGCTAGAGAAATCCTCAACTTCAATTCCTCCAGATTGAAATTCATTCATTACCTTGCTTAATTGTTCCAGAAATCCTTTATGTCGAGCTTCATTTTTAAAGAGGACGAGCTCGTCTGAATGTTCCTCTAAAATTGATTTCAAAAGCATTGTAATTCCGACTTTTGAAATCGATGTTTTCTCAGTAATAGCTTCATTTCTTAGTAAATACCATAATAAACGTTTGAAACTGTATACTTGTAGTCTTGTTGAAGCATAGCTACGAGAAGATGAATCCGTTAATAACTCTCCGACTTGTCGAATCATCTCCATTTCGGCAGTAAACTTAATGTGATCAGGAACAATGTAGTAAACCTGATGTGCTTCGTCTTGTTTAAGCCACTGCGCAAAACGTTCGGCAATCTTCTTTGATTTATTAACGGATTTCTTTGAAATAACGGCATTAAATCCCATTGATGCGTCCTCCTTTTTAAGTCTTCTCTAGTATATCATGAAATCCGGAAAAAGCGCTTTAAAAATTCAAATAAAAAAACACTTTTAGCAGCTTCCTACTAAAAGTGTACATTTCTTTTATAGTTAAAATTATCCCACTAATTTTTCTAAAAGATCAGGACGGAATCCGAAGAATGGTTCTACGCCATCAGCTACGATAACAGGTAATGATTGGAAGCCTAATTCCTTCACTTCTGCTAAAGCTTCTTCTGACTCGAAAACATCTTTTACTGTGAATTCCACGTTGTTATTTTCGAAAAATTGTTTTGTAAAATTGCATTGCATGCAATTTGGTTTTGAATAAAGAATAATATTGCGATTTGACATATTACTTCTCCCCTTTTTATTTTTTCTGACAGAAGATATCATACATCATTTTGAATCAAAATACAATATATAGTTCTTATGAAAATGCATTTTCATTTTAAAACACAATATATAGTTCAGACGGATTACTTATAAACGCTGGTATCAAAGCCTTTGTTAGTCACGTAACCGTCTTTTTCCCAAATATTTTTCTTACGTTTTTTTGCTTTCTTTTCAATTTCTTGGAATTGTTTTAACGGGCTCGTGTTTGGTTCGTAGGCATACCCAACTCTAGCAAGTCCTTCTTCAATTAAAATATCTTGAAGTAATTTTCCATCGACATAAACATACATTAAAGCTCGATCATACTTATCCGCATGATCTCCAACGTCGAAACTTCCTTCGATTTTCTTCGCGTTTTTCAATAGTTCTTCAGTACGTTTCTTAGCTTCATCTGCAAATGGTTGAGCTTCTTTACCCTCTTTTGCTGTTTCTGGAGCATCTACAATAAGTAAGCGTACTTTAAATTCTTTCCCTTCATAACTGAGGTGGAATGTATCCCCATCTGCTCCATATACATATTTAAATGGATATTTTTTCATACTCTCAAAGTAATCAAAATTCTTTCCTGTAAATGAGGAATTAGAAGCGTTTTGAGACGTTTTTGATAAAGAATGAGTATTTGATTTATTCGTAGCCTTTTGCTCTCCAAAAGCCTTGTAAAGAGCAAATACAACCACAATAATAATTGAAATAATGGTACTAATCATTTTCCATTGTTTTTGGGTCATTTTGTTCCTCCCTAATAAATAAAAAAGAGGCAAAAGCCCCTTTTCTATTCAAATTAAACTTCTAAAAGTTCTTTTTCTTTGTTTGCTGCTAATTTGTCGATGTTTTTAACACTGTCATCCGTAACTTTTTGGATGTCTTTTTCAAGTGTGTGTAATTCATCTTCAGTAATTTCTTTTGCTTTTTCAGCTTTTTTCGCTTGGTCAATCGCATCACGACGAATATTACGTACGCTTACTTTTGCACTCTCGGCTTCTTTACCTACTTGTTTAGCTAATTCTTTACGACGTTCTTCTGTTAATTGTGGAATAATTAAACGAATCACAGAACCATCACTTGTTGGAGTGATTCCGATATCGCTCATTAAAATCGCACGTTCAATGTCATTTAATGAAGATTTGTCATAAGGTGTAATTAAAAGCATACGTGCTTCTGGAACTGTAATTGAAGCTAATTGGTTTACTGGAGTTAATGCTCCGTAGTATTCCACTTCTAGACGGTCTAAAAGACTTGCGTTTGCACGTCCAGCACGGATTGAGCCTAATTCACGTTGAAGCGCATCTTCAGATTTTTTCATACGTTCTTTCGTATGAGCTAAAATTTCGCTAGTTGACATTACCTATTTCCCCCTAACTGTTGTACCAATGTTCTCCCCTAATACAACGCGTCTAATATTTCCTGGTTCATTTAAATTAAACACAACTAATGGAATATCGTTATCCATAGATAGTGAGCTTGCTGTTGTATCCATAACTTTCAAGCCTTTTTGGATAACATCTAAGTGTGTTAATTCATTATATTTCTTCGCATTGACGTCCACACGTGGGTCAGCACTATAAACGCCATCTACATTGTTTTTCGCCATTAAGATTGCATCTGCTTCGATTTCAGCAGCACGTAAAGCAGCAGCTGTATCTGTTGAGAAGTAAGGATTCCCTGTACCACCTGCAAAGATCACAACACGTTCTTTTTCTAAGTGACGTACAGCTCTACGACGGATATAAGGTTCAGCGATTTGACGCATATCAATAGAAGTTTGAACACGAGTTGGAACTCCAACGTTTTCTAAAGCGTCTTGAAGTGCTAATGCATTCATAACTGTTGCTAACATTCCCATGTAGTCTGCTTGAGCGCGTTCCATACCGACTTCTTCACCAGTAATTCCACGCCAAATGTTACCACCGCCGACAACAATGGCAATTTCAACACCTAAATCATGAACCTCTTTTAGCTCTTTAACAACTTCTTTAATCGTTGGTGGGTTAATACCGAAGCCTGCTTGGCCTGCTAATGCCTCACCACTTAATTTTAAAACAACACGTTTGTATTTTGGTTCAACCATTGCTTTATCTCCTTAATCTTTATAAAAAAAGGGAATAGTGGGTAGCTATCTACCATATTCCCTCACATGAACAGTGATTATTTTTTAACTTGTCCCATAACTTCTTCTACAAAGTTATCAACACGTTTTTCTAAACCTTCACCAACTTCATAACGGTGGAATAATTTAACTTTTCCGCCTTTAGAAGCAACGAATTTAGATACAGTTTGATCTGGATCTTTAACGAATGGTTGGTCGTTTAAGCTGATTTCAGCTAAGAATTTGTTTAAACGTCCAGCGATCATTTTTTCTACGATGTTAGCTGGTTTACCTTCGTTTAATGCTTGTTCAGTAAGAACTTTCTTTTCGTGTTCTAATTCTTCTTCAGAAACTTGTGAACGGTCAACATATTTAGGGTTGATAGCAGCGATGTGCATTGAAACATCTTTAGCAGCTGCATCGTCTGATGAACCTTCGATAACTGTTAACACACCGATACGTCCGCCCATGTGTAAGTATGCACCGAAAGCATCTGCATCAGATTTTTCAACGATTTCGAAACGACGTAAAGTGATTTTTTCACCGATAACTGTAGTTGCTTCTGCAATAACGTCAGAAACTTTACCGTTTGGAGTTTCAACTTCAAGTGCTTCTTCTAATGTTGATGGGTTTGCTTTTAAGATTGCTTCTGAGATTTCTTTAACTAATGCTTGGAATTTGTCGTTTTTAGCAACGAAGTCAGTTTCAGCATTTACTTCTAAGATAACTGCGCGGTTTCCTTCAACTAATACATTAGTGATACCTTCTGCAGCGATACGGTCTGCTTTTTTAGCAGCTTTTGCTAAACCAGCTTCACGTAAGTAGTCAACCGCTTTGTCGATATCTCCTTCAACTTTAACTAATGCTTTTTTAGCATCCATCATACCTACGCCAGTCATGTCGCGTAATTGTTTTACTAATTGAGCTGTAACTTGAGCCATTCTCAATTCCTCCTATAATTTGCTTTTAAATTTTTTACAAACTTTTTAAAAAAAGCTGTTTGAATTGAAAAGTCTATTTCGCCTCTTTCTGATTCAAACAGCTTAACAGTTAGTGATTATTCAGCGTTGTCGCCTTCAACTAATTTTTCGATATCTTCTAATGAAGTATCTTTATCTAAGTCTTCAACGTCTACTGCTACGTCTTCACCTTGGTTACCTTCGATGAATGCATCAGCCATTTTAGCAACGATTAATTTAACCGCGCGGATAGCATCATCATTTGATGGAATAACAACATCGATTTCATCAGGGTCACAGTTTGTGTCAACCATAGCAACGATTGGAATGTTTAATTTGTGAGCTTCTTGAACTGCAATGCGTTCTTTACGAGGGTCAACGATAAACATTACATCAGGAATGCGTGGCATATCTTTAATACCACCTAAGTATTTTTCAAGTTTGTCTAATTCTTTTAATAGAATACCAACTTCTTTTTTAGGTAATACTTCGAAAGTGCCGTCTTCTTGCATTTCTTTGATTTTTTTCAAACGTTTGATACGTGTTTGGATTGTATCCCAGTTAGTTAAAGTACCACCTAACCAACGATGGTTAACGTAGTATTGACCTGAACGGATTGCTTCGTCTTTAACAGCATCTTGTGCTTGTTTTTTAGTACCAACGAATAATGCAATACCACCGTTTTCAGCAACTTCATGCATGTAGTTGTATGCATCGTCCACTAATTTAACAGTTTTTTGTAGGTCGATGATATAGATACCATTTCTTTCTGTGAAGATGTATCTCTTCATCTTAGGGTTCCAGCGACGTGTTTGGTGACCGAAATGTACACCAGCTTCTAACAATTGTTTCATTGAAATAACTGCCATTTTTGTTTTCCTCCAATTTGGTTTATATTTTCCTCCCCAATTTTCAGCGATAAGACCTCTTCTAAAAGAAGCACCAATCTTAACATCCAATTAGGTGTGAATTTTTTTGGTTTTTACACCATCAATGATTGTACATGAAAGTAATTTAAAATGCAAGAAAATTCTATTGTTTTCATGATGAAACAATAGAATTTTCAGCAAAGTCTTTTTCGTTTTAATATAATACAGCGACATTAAAGCTAATAATAAGTAACACTGTTAGAATAACTCCTATCCACGGGAATCTTTCTTTACTATTTTCCTGCGTAACATACGCTACCAAACCAGCAATTTCGATTAAATTGATTCCAATAAGATACAAGGTAATTGGTATAGTCAATGCGTCCATCTGAGGACCTATTAATAATTCAAAATTCATTGCGATTGATATAACGAATAGTCCAGCTCCGATAAGTTGTAAAGCGAGGCTAACAAGAAACAGAATATTTTCATGCTTGCGCTTATAGAACACGAGCAGATTCTTAAATAAACTAATAAAAATAATATAGTTGAAAATAATTAAAATGCCGCCAACAACAAAGAAAGTTGTAATAATACCTGCTTCTTTTGATTTCAAAACGAGAATTGATAATAACGTTATAAAATAAAATATATTATAGTCTCTTAGTTTAATTTTTTCTTCCATGACTATTTCCTTCCATTTTAGATTACTTTCTGTTTTGCCAATATACATGAACTATTCCGTCTTTGACTTTTACAGCAAGGTATTGTTGATCGTTTTTGATGGTATCTTTTTCCGGAACTAATACATAGGCATCGAATAAATAGAGCCCATCAGGAAGCGCGTCCTTACTTAACCTATTAAATTTTGAAGTTACAAACGATAGAAGTTCCTCTAGTGAAGAAGCCTCGCGGTAATCCACTCGTAAATAACCAGTAATGACCTCAGTTTCACTTGAAAGGAGTTCTTCTAGTCTTAAATTGTAAATAGCTTCTGTTACCGAGTTATCTTTCAAATGATTCGCTGCAATATGAGCTAATCTTTTTAAACGTTCTTCTCCTGAGATTAAGGGATTTACATCTATTTTAACATTTGTAATTTCTATATCCTCGATTTTATCATCCAATACTCTTTTCACTTTATCAACAGATTTTTCTAAATCCGAATTGAATAGAAATGCTCCTCTAAGAAATGTAAAGTTTTGATTGAATAGAAGCTGAAGAATCTTTGCTTCATCTGTTGAAACATTGGACGTATCCACCGTCTCCTGCATGTCACGCACGTTAATCCCATTTTCTAAAAATACATTGTTTTGAAATGTAACTTCACTTCCTGAACTCAGTTTTTCGGTGAATTTAATATTCGCCATATCATTATTCACTGGTGGGATTACTTTTACAGTAGCATTGAATTCGTGCTCTTTATAGTACTCCTCTATTTTTACAGTAAGATTGTCTGACCTGTTTTGTTCCACTTGTTGGCTATTAATAGCTAGTACCATTAATGCATACGTCGTAATGAGGACGTACAAAAGTGGTGCTTTTACAAGATTTTGTTTTCCTTCAGCAAACCCGTATACCGTTAAACACAAAAGATTAAAAACTAATAATAGTACAAACGTTAATACTGCTCCACTTTTTCCAGTAACAATAGATTCAAATGGCATAATTACCGTAAAAGGATATTTTAATTCATTAAACGTAAAATATAAAAATAAAACAAATGCCATAGTTCCTGGCATTCGGACTTTTGCATTATCTTTTGCAACCACAAAATTAATGATATAGAGTTCACGCAATACAGCAAATAGAATTGCAAAGAACAAAATGATAAAAACGATAAAATAAACTGTAAATAATGCTTTCGTAATTCCATGCCCCATAACGACTTCTAGAATAAAAAGGATGAAATAAAGAATAGTTGGTAGTAACAAATTAATATACTGAATCTTTTTATTTTGCATAGACAACTCCTTTTCTATTTCAATTGATCTTCTTCAAAATACCCAATTCCGTTTTCTACTACAAAAGTACTAATAACGTCTGTTGTTTTGCCGTTTACTTCAGCACTACCCTCGAATCGATAGACTCCATCCCAGAAGGTGCCTCTTGGTAATGCTTCTAGTACTTCTTTAAAGTATTCAAGGTTAGATAACCCTGCTTTTTGCGCTTTAGAAGTTAATTCGGAATAGAAAATGAGTTCAATATTTGCGTAAATTTGATCGTTTTTCATCGCTTGCTTTACATCAATATTGTAAAACCCAGCAGCGTCTTGATCCCCTTTTTCGACATTTCGAAGAGATTCAGCAATTAAAAATGCCGTAAATTCATACCCGTCTGTTGGATAAAAATCAACTCTAGACTCTTTTACCAGCTCAACTTTAAAAGCTGTATTAATGGTATCAGCAATTGTAGAAGGCACTTTTAATTTATTTAATTTCGCTTTATATAGGCTGAGTAAAAAGTTGAATTCCTCATATTTCACTTTATCAAGACGTTCGCGCTCTTTATCAGTTGTTAATAGTTCCTTGATTTTTTGAACATTCTCATTTGAAATCGCTAATTCATATTGATCTCCAGCCTCTTCAGAAATCGTATAATTTTTTGAATAAGAATAGCCGTCCGAAAACTGTTCAGTATATTCCAAACTCACTTCATATCCTGGAAATTCAAATGCATGCTTTTTATTTTTTACTTTCACAGTTCCGTTCAGTCCGAAGTCTTTAAACTCCTGAGGATAGTTTTTCCCAGAATTGAAAAGTGTTGGCGCTGAGATAGACGAGAATGCAGTTGATACTAACAAAATATTCGTAATAATAATTAAAAACAATCCAAATACAAAATGGTATTTTGCATCATTATTGTCCTCTCTATGGAGCCATAGCTTTTGATAAACCGCAATAATAAAAATTAATGTAAGAATTAAACTTAAAGCGAATGTTTCAGAAAAATGATTCATAAAATTAATGAACCTTAGTTTTCCTTTCATTAAATCGGCGGTTTGAATAAAGAAACTTACAATTACAAGAACCAATTGAAAAATACTAGAGTTTCTAATATTTCTGTCCTCTTTAAAAAACAGCATTAATCGGATTGGGTCGATGAGTAAAAAGAGATTTCCGATAGCAATAAGACCCCACGACAAGATAATCAAAGGCCAAGCAAAAGAAGGAAACTCTCCAGATGGATACAAATAGAAAAGAACATTATAGATTAAATATCCAATAATGACTAAACTCAATCTAAAAAAACTAATTGTATCTCGTTTCATCAAAGCACCTCCTCACTTATAAGACTAAGGATTTCTCATTTCATCTGCTTCAAAATGACTACTTCCGTTTTCAATTACCATCGTAACCGTCACTAATTGATCTTTACCATCAACTTTAGTCGTGCCAGTGAATTTATAAGTCCCATCCTCAAGCGTTCCAGACGGAATCTCAGATAGTATCTTTTTAAGATAATCTACACGACTTGCGTTTTTATCTTTAAGGAATTGATCGAACTCAAGGTAATTCACATAACCAAAATGAGCAATCATCGCTTTATTTAAGACATCAATATTATAAAAACCAGCGACTTCAGTATCCCCGTTTGCTCTATTTTTCAGAGCGTTCTTAATAATTAAGCTATAAAACTCTGGAGGATTTTTTGGATAAAGACTAAAACCGTAAGTTTCAACTAATCTAAACCCTACTGCATTATCCACTTTCTCTACTAATTTTTTATCAATGTCTCGTTTTCTAATTAGGTCTTTATAGAGGAATAGTACAAATTGAAATTCTTGTTTCTTTACTTTATCGAATAATTCTTTTTCCTCATCGATCTCAAGATATTTACTAATTTCTTCAGCAAGCTGATCGTCCAGTTGCGTCACATGAGTTCCGCTTCGAACTTCTGCAACATCAATTAACTCCCAGAAATAACTACCATCTGATAATCTTTCATCATAATGTAAAGTAGTACGAGAACCAACATACGGTTCGATTAATTGCGTTTTTTCTCGAACCTCTACTTTTCCAGTAAAACCAAAATCTTTAAATTCTTGTACATATTGATCCGTTGATGAAAAGATTGAAGCTTTGCTGTTGGTAAATAGTAGAAAGTTAGAAAGGACCACGACCACAACACCAAATACCAACCCAAGAAGTGAGGATGCCTTTTCTTGCTGTTCTACTACTCTTTTCTGAACGATTCCGATAATGAAAATAAACGAATAGATGATGCATGTCCCAACTAAAAGGGGATAATGTTCTACATAATTAATAGGCCATAATTTCCCAATAGTTACATTTGTTAGTTGCAAACATAAACCGATACAAGCAGCAATGATTTGAATCATACTAGTTACTTGAATCAACTTATTCTTTTCATACGTAGCTCTTAATTTAACAATATCTCTAAAAAGTAAGATGTTCCCTAAAATAATCATGGCTAAAGATAAAAAGAAAATCGGCCAAACAATAAAGAACGCATATCCTCCTGAATAATCAAGCGTATAATAGACAAGATTATAAATTAAATACCCTAATAAGACTAAACTTAGTCGGAAATAACTGATTTTATATTCTTTCATAGGAAATCCCCCGTAAAATTGTTACCATTATTATACCATATATAACGAAAAAAGAGAGGGTTTCCATGAGTGTTTTGAACTTGCAAAAAACGCTGAATTCACGCATACTACAATTACAGATGAAATAAAGGAGAATGTTATGATTTACAAAATCACTATTTGGGTGGTTCGCGGACTGCTTGTTCTATTAAATGGGTTTGGCGATTACCAAGGCAGAGAAAAAGTACCGAAAGATACTGGTTATGTGCTTGTAGCTCCTCACCGTTCTTGGTTAGACCCCGTGATGATGGCGATTGCTGTTTATCCGCAACCTCTTGTCTTAATGGCAAAACAAGAATTGTTCAAACCAAAACCATTTGCTTGGTTTATTAAGAAACTGGGTGCTTTCCCAGTGAACCGTGAAAAACCAGGACCAAGCGCGATTAAATATCCTGTCCAACAAATCAAAGAAAATCAAAAAGCCCTTGTTATCTTCCCTACTGGAACACGTTACTCTAACGAGATGAAAGGTGGCGCTGTGATGATTGCTCGTCTAGCAAAAGCCCCTATCGTTCCAATGGTGTATCAAGGACCATTAACTTTCAAGGATATTATTAAACGTAAAAAAATGCATGTACGCATTGGTGACCCAATCTATATCGCAGATCAAAAGCTAACAAAAGAAGAAATTGCCAATTACGATCAAGTGCTTATCCAAAAGTTCGACGAACTCGACAAAGAAATTGATCCAAATTATGTATATGAATTACCAGTAAAAAAATAACGTTATACCGTATACGGTATAACGAAAAAAAACCATCGGAATATCCGATGGTTTTTTACTTTACTTTTTAGCTCTTTTTTTAGCTTGTGCTTTCATTGAAGCAGCAATTTGACGAACTTTTTGTTCAGATGGTTTTTGACCCATTTGAGTCATCATACTACGAATCATATCTTCATCAAATGGTGGGTTTTCTACAAAGTAGTTCATCATTGTACGACGTGCGATAAAGAAACCACCGATCGCACCTGCGACTGCAGCAAGAATCACGATTAAAATCCATGCTCCTGTTGACATTGGCTTTCTCTCCCTTCAATATGTGTATCCTTGTCTATTGTACTAGATTATTGAGAAAATGAAAAGCCCCGAGATACAAAGTTTTATTTTGTATTTTCTTTAACCCAGCTAATAAAGTTTGTAGCAGACTCACCAGTACGTTCCGCCTGCGTATGCCCTTGTGCCCAGATAGTCTCAAAGTCAACAGTTAATCCACCATATTGTCGCAACGCTAAAGCTAAATTAACTTCTGTTGATAATGCAGTATCTCCTTGATTAATCCCTGTACGAATTCTCCAATTTTTAGCTACCGAAGATGTTTTATATCCTTCATAATAACTTGTTAAATAGTACATTGGATTATACATTTGAACACGGGTTTCAACAGTGTTACCTTGACTGTCTTTTGTTGAAGCGTCTTCTGTAAAGGCAGACTCATAACTTGTACCTTTTAATAGATTTGCAAGAATAGAATCAAAGTGAGATCCTTCTCCATTCGAACCAAAAAGTTGGTTTTCAGCTTGTGATTCGTCTAAAGCATCGAATGCCGTTAATGATTTAGATGGTGATTTTAATTGAGAAACGAAATCCGCAACACTTGTAATCGTTACTTTTTTCGTTGTTGAATCATATGTCACCCATGTTTTATTTGTATTTAAGGCTGCGATGTATTCTTCAACGCTATTATAGGTTCCAGTTAAGCTTAAAGCTGAACTTGTTTGCTGACGATTTACTTTATCTACTTGTTCAATTGAAGTCGTTTCTGAAGAAGCATTATCCGTTGAACTTGTTTGTCCACTAGAAGAACTATTTCCAGACGCATCTCCACTTGGTGCGTTACTACTTGGAGCTTCTCCGCTAGGTGGTGTACCTCCACCAGGGCCGCCATCTCCTGGGCCTCCATTATTGGAAGATTTGCTTGCATCATAAGGGAAAGTCGTATCTGCTAGGAAATGTTCCAGAGAAGTTTCGATAACTTCTTTGATGTATTCATAATACGTTCCGCTTTGATAGATACCTTCAGTTGATGATTGTAACGTTAAAACATTACCTTCACTATCTTTTAATTGAAGTTTATTCATATACTCTGCAAATTGAGTTGCAAGATTATTGGATAAGGTCTGACTTTCTGTATCTAAACCTGTACGAGCACTTCCTAAGTTCCACTCATAAGCAGAATCTGCAACGTCTAAATTCGTTATTGGGCACCAAGCCATTACTCCATCCACTGCATCACTTGTTGTAGAAACAGCACCAATTTCATTTAGATAACTAGTATACAATTCACTATCTCCACTAGCACCGATGATAGCACTTTGCGCTCCACCACCACTCATTCCAAATACATAGAATGGATTTGTAGAAGAAATGTAATTCGTATTCGAACGTAAATAACGAATAGCAGCTT
>CALJSD010000033.1 GCA_937976325.1 uncultured Carnobacterium sp. | reverse complement strand
TCTCATGTTGTCACCTCTAATACTAAGAGTAGTCATTTTTCGAATAAATGTAAAGATTTTTTAATATGGAAAGCATTGAAGTTTTGGAAAGGATTTCATATGATGATAGTAAGACATTAGGAGGAAAAATGGTGAAAAGATTATTCAAAATTGCAATGAGTTGTGTGGTGCTTGCCGGAATGTTGGCGCCTATTACAACCGTTTTGGCACAAGAATCAAGTATTACAATTACAAAGAATGAGGGAAACTCTGTATCAGAGGCCGATACGCCTAAAGGAGACATCGTCGTGAACTTCTCAAATGGAGAGATTTTGTTTCAGGAAAATCCAGATAATATAGTGGATCCGGCGAGTCTGAGTAAGCTCATGACCATCTTTATGGTGTATGACGCGATGAAGAGTGGCAAAATTAAGCTGGAGGATAAAGTCGTTGCGACAAAAAACGACCAAGCGATATCGAACTTAACAAACCTTAGCAATTCGCCCATTGTAGAGGGAGTGGAATATCCAGTAAGCGATCTCATTAAGATGGCGCTTCTTCCTTCATCAAACGCTGCAGTATTAATGTTAGCAAATCTAATTAATCCCAATGCCGATGATTATGTGGATTTAATCAATCAAAAGGCGCAAGAACTAGGGATGACCAATACCAAGTTTGTTGGAGCTTCGGGTGCCGTTACGAAGGATTTTGAAGGACTCTATACAGTGCAACGATATCTTTCAAATGAGACGAACCAGTCAACGGCTAGAGATTTAGCGAAGATGGTTGTAGCTATGTTAAAGGCGCATCCAGAAATAACGGAGATTACGAAGAATAAAGAATTAACTGTCATGAGTGGAACGCCGTATGCCAAAACGATTACCAATACAAACCATTCGGTGGAAGGAGACTTGTTGGCGTATCCTGGAATCGTTGGGCTGAAGACGGGTACGAGTGAAAGAGATGGATTTAATTATATCGGAATCTACAAACAAGACGGCGTAGAGCTGGTTGAAGTGATTCTGGGAGTCGGGCAATTCGCGGATCATCACGGTGAATATAATCGACATAAAATTGGAAATGCATTATTGCAGTATATTTTTAAAAACTTTGAACACAAGACATTGTTCAATCCAGGTACGCAGACCATCGATGGGCAAAAGGTAACGCTAGAGCATGCAGTCGATGTATTTGTAGAAAAAGGGAAAGAACCGGCAGTGACAGTCGAAGGTAATACATTGAAGGTTCAAACAAACTACGGAACTTTGTATGATTCAGAATACACTGTAAAAGTGGAACAAGCCGCTAGCGATGCCCAAGAGTCTACTTATATTGAAACAACTCAAAATGAAGAAAAGCTTCCTAAAAGAATTATAGAAGGGTTGCTGCGATTTCTACTTAGAGTGCCATTCCTTGTTTGGCTAGCAGTACTAGGTTTCCTTTTTGTTTTAGTAATGATTCTTAATATGAAGAAGAAAATTAAGAGAAGAAAAACTAGGATTAATAGAAGAGGGAGGTAGAAAACTGTATTAGTCTTAGAAAAAAACTGTACTAAATTAACGAAAAAACACAGTCCGTATTATGAAAATAAATGAAAACACCAGATGTTGTATTCACATTTTGTTCATATTTGAGTTGTCAGAATTTTGGGTAATCAATTCACAAGTAAAATGTAACCTAATTGTAATGGAACTCGAGTAGAAATAGTTGGAAAATCTAATTAGATATGGTAATATGTTTAGCTGAATAAGGGTGAAAAAATTTCCTGTTCAGTGAAAATTCACAAATTATCGAAGTAGAAAATAATAAATAAGAGAAGAGGTAGAAGATGTTTAGTTCAAAAAATATTCAAATGAATGAGCGTAAAAATGGTTCTAAAGTAACACGTTACGCTATCAAGAAATTAAGCATGGGTACAGCATCAGTAGCTGTAGCATTAGGGTTTATGTTTGTACAAGGTCAAACAATTGTACACGCGGACACTGTTGAAGCAACAGCAGAAACAACAGCGAAACCTGCAGAAGAGAAGAAAGATACGGTCGAAGACGACAAAGCAGTTTATGAAGTTGCCGTAGAAAAACCAGAAGCAACAACTGCAGCTGAAGGAGTAACTCCAGCAGAAAAAACTGAAGAAACAACTGCGGCAGCTGAAAAGAAAGAAGAAACAACAGCCGCAACAGAGAAAGCAGAAGAAACAACTGCTGCTCCAGAGAAAAAAGAAGAAACGACAGTAGCTGAAGAAAACAAACCACGTACGCGTTCAAGACGTGCAGTTGCTGAAGGTGAAGCAGCTACTCCAAGTGATGATAAAGTTGGTGAAGATGTTGTAGACGCAACTTCTACTCCTAAAGTAGAAAAACCAGGTTTTACACCAAAAATTTTAGCAGAACAATTATTAAAACAAGTTTCATGGTTAGACTTTGGTGATAAAGCAAACTGGACAGGTGCTGAAACAACAGCGGATGGCCACTTAGCTTTAACAGTTGGGGCTACTTATACGAAAGAAGTAATGCCTGGTTATATTGTAAAAATTAAAGTTAAATCTTTAAAACCATTCCAAGCAACAGAGATTTATAAGAACCGTATGGAAAATCAAGGCGCAACAGCTGAAGAAAAAGCGACTTATGATCCAAACGCAAAAAATGGTTATATTAACTCGACATCAAATGCAAAAACAAATGCTGCTTTTAAAAATGGAGAAGAAGCACGAGTAATTGCAGACCCTCAAAACCGTTGGACTGAAATTCGTTCAGAAGGAATCAATACTGGAAACAAGAGTACAACGATTTCATCAGAATACGATGGAGGAAATATTGGGGTTCAATTCGATATTTCAGCAACATATAATGGTAAAGCTGTAAAACCAGCGATTGTAATGGCCGATGGTGAATCAGCGAACCCAGGGGAATTAGCCTTATTTACAACTAACGGTACAGGATGGCAACATATCGGGGAATGGTTAAAAAATAATAACACCAAAACTAAAAACTATGCTCCTCAAAATACAAATGACTTATTTGATCCTACAAAACCTAATACTACTGTAAATGTAGATGGAATTAATCTATACGCACAAAACTTAAACTTGCTACGTAGAGCAACAGCTGTAGGAGAAGAAGGAAAAACTGTTGCATGGAAATATTATGGTAATCCAGATACAACAACTGGTGGTTTAGGAACAGGTGTATTCGGTCCTAACGTTTCTTCAAGCTTATTTGCCGTACCAATGGTAATGACACGTGGAGCTTCAGAAGTTGGTTTATATATCGCTTCTTCTGGTAAACAATCAGCAATGCTTGGTTTCTTACCATTAGATGAAGGGGATGCACCAGATTCATATGGAATCGCAACACATGCGATGAACCAAGTCAACGGGGTAACCGGCGCAGCTGTTAACCAACCATATCTTGGGGATACTCGTCCAGATATGGATGAAAACTTAGAACGTACAGACTGGAAAGGTGACGATAAGGACGGTACAGGCGATGAAGGTATCGACCAAATCTTACCAACAGACTTAAAAGGCAATACAAACGGAATGATCGCATTAGATCGTACACGTCCAGGTAACTATACGTTAACAGTACAAGCAAACACTGGTGGAGCTCCTGAAGCTTATGCTTACGCATGGGTTGACTTTAACCAAAATGGTAAATTTGACGAAAACGAACGTTCTGAAAAAGCAACAATCACTAAAGATGGTAACGTAACACTAGAATTTAACAACGGACCAGTCTTAAATGATTTACAATTAGATAAATTAGGCGTGCGTGTTCGTGTATCTACTTATGCTCCAGATATTGAAAGCCCAACAGGTATGTCAATGTCAGGGGAAGTAGAAGACTTTGAAACACAAGTAATCTTCCCACCAAAAGGAAGCAAAAAAGAAACTACAAATCTACAAGGCGTGAAACAAACTGCAATAGTTGAATTCACAGCTCAAGGAAAACAACGTTACTCAAGAACTGAAGATGCAGTGATTGATGAAACAGTTGCACCATTTATCGTTGACGAACAAGGCAACAAAGTGGATTTAGACGCTGAAGGGTATTATGTAGTACCAGGCGAAGGTAAATACCGTGTAACAGGTGCTGGTAAAGACGTTCAAGTGGAATTCATTCCAGAAAACGGCTTTGTTGGAACTGCAGCAGGTATCACAATTCGTCGTCTTGACAACAATGCTGTAGATACTGGTTGGAATACAAAAGATAATTCTCAACCTGTTATCAGTGACCAAACAAACACAATGGATGGTCGTTACATCCCAACAGTAACTCCATTGTCTGAAGAAGTAACTACAGAAGATTTACAAGGGTTAGAACACGACAAAAAACTTACATTTACAAATGGAGAAGGCGAAGTAAAACCTTCTGCTACAACACCAATGGTTATTGTGAATCCGGAAACGGGTGGTCTCATTGGTAATGAAGCTCCAGCGATGAAGGATGGTAAGGTAGTTGGATTATATGAAATCGATCCAATTAACGGAACGGTGAAATTTACGCCAAATAAAGACTTTATTGGAACTCCAGATCCAATCTTAATCCAAGTGGTGGACGAAGCGACTGGCCGTTCTTTAGCCGGAATTAAATACACTCCAACTGTAAATCCTGTAACTCCAGTGGGTGAAAACAAAGAAACAACTGGTAAACAAGGACAACCACAATCTGAAACAGTAACATTCAAACAACAAGATGGAGCAGAAACAAAAGTTCCTATGGTTGTGAACGCTGAGAACCCAGCGAAATTCATCGACCCAGCAACTGGTGAACCAACAGATGCGACTGAATTACCAGCAATGAAAGATGGTAAACAAGTAGGTACGTACACAATTGACCCAGCGACTGGTAAAGTGACATTCACACCAAACAAAGACTTCGTAGGAACTCCAGACGGAATTACTGTTCAAGCAAAAGACGCGAACGGAACTCCAGCAACAGCAACTTACACACCAACAGTTACTCCAGTAACTCCAACTGGTGAAGATAAGACTACAACTGGTAAACAAGGACAAGTTCAAAAAGAAACTGTTAAATTCACTGAAGGCGACTCTGAAGTACCAATGAAGATTGATGCTGATCAACCAGCTAAATTCATTGACCCAGCTACAGGCGAACCAACAGATGCGACTGAATTACCAGCGATGAAAGATGGTAAACAAGTTGGTACTTACACAATTAACCCATTAACAGGTGAAGTAACATTCACACCAAACAAAGACTTTGTTGGAACTCCAGATGGAATTACTGTTCAAGCGAAAGACGCGAACGGAACTCCAGCAACAGCTAAGTACACACCAACTGTAACAGCTGTAACGCCAACAGCTGAAGATGTAACATCAACAGGTAAACAAGGACAAACTCAAAAAGAAACTCCTAAGTTTACAGAAGGCGACTCTGAAGTACCAATGAAGATCGATGCTGATCAACCAGCTAAATTCATTGATCCAGCAACAGGTGAACCAACTGACGCTACAGAATTACCAGCAATGAAAGATGGTAAACAAGTTGGTACTTACACAATCAATCCAACAACTGGTGAAGTAACATTTACACCAAACAAAGACTTCGTGGGAACTCCAGATGGA
>CALJSD010000032.1 GCA_937976325.1 uncultured Carnobacterium sp. | reverse complement strand
ATTGGTTAATTGTTGGCATTTAGCTCTTCCTCCTTCCCTAACGGGTTCTTCTTGGTCCACACATCCTGGTGGTCCATTTTTTTGTAAAAATTAAAAGACACATAAATGTCTCTCTCAGTGGCCTTTTTACCAGTCAGCACGACTGATATGATTTCTAATCAGGAATCAGGTATAAAAGCACCTTTGACATAGTACCATAATTATTCAAATTCGTCAATGGGTGATGGCTATTTCATTTTATAGTTTTTGTATATACCTTAAACACTCCTACTTGTTTTTCTTATACCAAATTACGAAACTTCTTTTACAAAACAATAGTGATTTTCTTTGGAAAGTGATGCATCAAATGTGAACCCATCTATGTCAAAATGTTGCAATGCTACTTTATCTTGAATATGATGATGCATCATCCAAGCTGCCATTTTCCCTCTAGCTTTTTTTGAAATGGTAGAATGTTGTTTTAACACTCCTTCTTTTTTCTCAAAGAAATCAACGTCTACCCACTCATAATCTTTTCTAGAAAATAACGAAGAAAACTCACTACTTGCGAGATTGATTACACACTCTCCCTTTTCAAAAGATGTTGTTATTCTTTCTTTCCAATATTTTTTTAAAGTTAGACCTTCAACCTTTAAATTCATCGTTAAATCTAATCGGTACGGCTTCACACATTCCTCTGGACTAATAGCTCCATATAATGCCGAAAGAATTCTAATATGTTTCACCGCATAATCCCGATGTTCTGTCCAATCCGCTACTTGCTTAAAACTTCGAAACGCTAATCCTTGATACAAATCCATCGCATGATATGTAACATGTTCTTTGAAATTTTGGATTTTTAACCAATTTTCTTCTAATAAGGCATCACTCACTTTTAACAACTGCTGCAATTCTTCTTTAGTAACAGTCATTAATTTAGATACAATCGCTTGACTATCTTGTGTTAACTTCCAATCTTTTTGTATAGGTAAGTCAATTACCATTTCTTTTGCAGGAGACATAATTATTTTCATCGAATCTTCCTTTCCTTTTTGTCTATTTCTATTGTAACGCAAAAAAGAAGCAAGAAACAACTCTCGTTATCTCTTACTCCTTCATTTTTCGTTCTATTAGTTTAATTTCCAAATATCACGGTTGTAGTCTGCAATTGTACGGTCACTTGAGAAGAAACCAGCCATTGCAATATTTGTAATTACTTTTGCAATCCAGTTTTCACGATCATGATAATCCACTAACATACGTTCTTTTGTTTGAATATAGTCTTCTAAGTCTAATAAAGTCATGAACCAGTCTTTATTGATTAATTCATTGAATAATCTTTCTAGACGTTCTCTATTTCCTAATGATACTAAAGCATCACTTACGATAAAGTCTACTAATGGACGAATCGCTTCTCTTTCATAGTATGAATGTGAATGATAATCACTATTTTCATAATGTTTAATAACAGTGTCACTATCTTCACCAAAGACATAAATATTTTCATCTCCAACTAATTCGTGGATTTCCACATTCGCTCCGTCTAATGTTCCTAATGTTAACGCACCGTTTAACATGAATTTCATATTTCCTGTTCCACTTGCTTCTTTTGAAGCTAATGAAATTTGTTCAGAAATATCCGCTGCAGGAATTAAGTGAGTTGCTGCAGTAACATTGTAGTTTTCTACCATTACAACTTGTAAGTGTGGGCTTACTTCTGGGTCATTGGCAATTAATTCAGATAAGCATAAAATTAAATGAATAATATCTTGCGCAGATCGGAAGAGCG
>CALJSD010000031.1 GCA_937976325.1 uncultured Carnobacterium sp. | reverse complement strand
TTACTTGGCGTACCAGGGCGTAGTAATGCCTTTGATATTTCAAAACGTCTAGGGTTACCATCGATTATCATCGACCAAGCGCGCGGACTTCTATCTGAAGAAGACCAAGACTTGAATGCGATGATTAGTGACTTGGAACAAAAACGTCGCCGTGCGCAGCGTGATGCCGATAAGATGCGTCACCAGTTAGAATTGAGTACGCAATTACTTGAGGACTTACAACACGAAACAGAACAATTCCAAGCGAATAAAGCACGTCTCTTAGAAGAGGCGAAAGAACGTGCGAATACCTTAATTGAACAGAGCCAAGATGATGCGGATAAGATTTTATCTGAGATTCGTGAACTTCAATTAAGAAGTAAGCATAGTACCGTTAAAGAGCATGAGATGATTGAGAAGAAAACGGCGCTGAAAGACTTGAAGCATGAGCAAGCCTTGAAGAAAAACAAGGTACTTCGCAAGGAAAAAGCGAAGAAGGCGCTGCAAGTCGGACAAAGTGTCGAAGTTCTGTCATTTGGCCAACGCGGTACGCTTGTTGAGAAGGTGAATGACAAGGAATGGGTGGTTCAAATGGGAATCATCAAGATGAAGATTGCCGTTGAGGATCTTTCTCCAATCGCTGAGGCGCAAGAAGCCAAGCAACAAGTTATCGTGAAGAGTGCGCGTGCTAGTCACGTCTCTTCTGAATTAGACCTTCGCGGAAAACGTTACGAAGAAGCGATGAAGGATCTAGAGTTATATCTGGATGCAGCGATTCTTGCGAACTATCCACGTGTGACGATTATTCATGGACGTGGAACTGGAGCTATCCAGCAAGGAGTTCATAAGGTGCTACGCAGCCACCGTTCTGTCGTAAGTTTTGAATTTGCGCCGATGAATACGGGTGGAAATGGAGCGACCATCGTAACCTTTAAGTAAACCGTGAGCAGAATAGTTGGTCGCAAGTAGGGGGCTTGCTATACTAGGTTTGTAGAAAAAGGAAAGGATGATTCGAATGGTAAAATCATTAACAGATAAAAACTTTGCAGAAGAAACAAAAAATGGGGTAGTCTTAGTAGACTTCTGGGCAACTTGGTGTGGTCCATGTCGTATGCAAGGTCCAGTAATTGACCAATTAGACGAAGAAATGGGAGATAAAGTGACTTTTACAAAAGTTGACGTTGACGAAAACCCAGAAACAGCTCGTGCATTTGGCATTATGAGTATCCCAACATTGCTTATCAAAAAAGATGGCGAAGTCGTTGATAAAGTCGTTGGCTACCATGCTAAAGAACAATTAGAAGAAATTTTAGAAAAATATCTATAAAATCTAAAGTCTCCGAACGCTTGATATATCAAGGTTTTTCCTTGGTATGTCAGGCGTTTTTTTATTTTGTTTAAAAATATTCTCGAAAAGGTGTTGACAAAATTTCTTTTTAGTCTTATAGTTAGTTACACAAGTAACTAACCAATTAACACAAAGTGATCATGAACAAGGAGGTGCGTTATGAAATTTGATTTTCAAAGTGATATCCCGTTATTTCAACAAGTAGCGAATCAACTGGAAGAAGAAATTTTTCATGAAGTCTACAAAGAAGGAGATCAAGTACCGTCGACAACTGAGATTTCCACAGGATATCAAATCAATCCAGCAACGGTATTGAAAGGAATGAACTTACTCGTGAGCGAACAAATACTTGAAAAACGAAGAGGTCTCGGAACGTTTGTAGCAGAAGGGGCCAGAAAAATTATCTTAAGCAAGAAGCAAAATGAATTTGCCAATCAAATGGTGCCAAACTTCTTAAAAGAAGCACAAGCGCTCGGTATTACAAAAGACGAATTAGTAAAAATCATCGAAGGAGGCTTCCAATAATGAGTATCGAAGTCAAAGATTTAAAGAAGAAGTTTTTAAAAAAAGAAGCGGTAAAAGGAGCAACATTCACGATTGAACCTGAAAGTATTATCGGGTTGCTCGGACGAAATGGTGCCGGAAAGAGTACAGTGCTAAATATGATTGCTCGCCGTATCGAAAAGACAAGCGGGGATATCACTCTTGACGGAGTGGACCTTCATAAGACAGCAAGCGCGATGCATGAAGTGTACTTATCAAGTTCTGATAACTGGTTCCCACGCGAATATAAATTCAAAGATCTTCTCGCCATCTATAAAGACACTTATCCAGAATTTGATACAGAATTTGCAGAAGACCTCATTAAAGTGTTCGATGTGAACGTAAAGCAAAAATACTCAAAAGCCTCAACAGGGTATAAAAGCATTATGAAGATTATCTTGGCGCTTGCCAACCCTAGCGAATATATCTTCTTAGATGAACCAGTGCTTGGGCTTGATGCGAACCACCGCCATATCTTCAATAAGAAATTACTTGAAGCGTATGCGCGCCGTCCTCGTACATTTGTCATCGCAACGCATTTAATCGAAGAAGTAGCTTCCATTTTAGAAAAAGTGATTGTTATTAAAGACGGATTGGTCACAGAAGAAGTACTGGTCGAAGATGTTCTTCGTAAAGGATACGTCGTTAGTGGGGCATCCTCATTGGTACAAGAATATGTTGCCGATAAGAAAGTACTTGAAACAGACCAAATCGGAAACTTTACAAGAAGCGTGGTGATTGGTGCTATTGGAGAAGCACAACCTGGATTAGAGTTTTCTCCATTAACATTACAAGATTACTTTATCTCAATCACTCGAAAGGAGAATGAATAAGATGAACCGTTTATTATCAGTTGTCAGCATGGGATTAGCTAGAAGATGGAAAACAATTTTAATGTTCTTAGGAGCTTGGTGGATTATTACAAGTTTCTTAATGAAGATTTTTGCAAATGGGGACTTTAGCACATTCGGTAGTTATTTCCCAATTTACTTCGATAATGAAGTTGCAATTATCCTATTACTCATTGGAATTGGATATATCGTTGAACAATTCCGCCTAGAAAGTCAATTAGGATTAACAAGAAAAGAACAAATCGAAAGCTTATTCATTCAAACGCTTGTCGATTCTGGAATCATCACACTCATTTACGCCTTATTAATTCCACTAAGAAATGGAGTTTCACTCGGCACAGTAACCATTCAATCGATTTTAGGGGACCTATTTGACCCAGAAAATATCGTGATTAGCATCGCAGTCTTTTTCGTGAAGGTTGTTCTAATTCACCTAATCGCAAATGTTATTGGGATTGTTCTTAATAAAATTAATCAAAAGGCAGGTATTTTCGCATTATCAGGAGTGTTCTTGCTTACTGCATTAATCGGTGGAAGTGCTTTTAGACGAGTTAGTGATGGCCAAATGCCAGAATTTGTAAAAGCTCTTCTAGAATTCATCAACCTCATTACAACACATAAAGTAGAATCCATTTCTATCGCATTAGTGATTCTAGTGGTGCTTCAAATCCTCGTTACAAGAAAACACCAAAGCATCACTCCAGAATAAAATCTATCCTAGAACTCCTGCACTCAGGAGTTCTTTTTTCTTAGGGCGGAGGTTTCTCTCCTTTCTTTTTTAGTCACATTAGTCGTATTTCAAAAAGTTATGAGCATCAGTGTTTGAATGAAAAGGCTGGAGGTGTCAAACGGAGTGTCTATCGGATTCTATAGTGTGAGTAATAGCGAGCGTAACTGATGCGAATTAGCAGTAGTTAGGAATTTATTCCTTACTACTGCTTTGAGGCTCAGTAGGTGAGAGACCACGGCTCGAACCGCTACAGCTATTACAAACACTATGAAGATATCCGATAAAGGCACGCAGTGTAGACCCTCCAAAGCCTTTTCATTCAAACACCGAAGGTGTCTAAAACCTGTTTATTAGTTGGTTAACTTTTTCATAAACCAAACCACTTTTGAATCAGCGTCACGCGAACTATGGTATACTATAGAAGACTAAAGAAAGAAAGGTTGAGAAACCATGAAAAGACCAATCGGGTTTATCGATTCGGGCGTTGGCGGTCTTACTGTCCTCAAAGAAGCCCTCAAACAATTACCAAACGAATCCATGATCTTCCTTGGCGATTCTGCACGTTGCCCATACGGCACACGACCAGTTGAAGAAATCCGCCAATATACATTAGAAATGGTGCAATTTTTACTAGAGAAAAACATTAAAATGCTAGTAATTGCCTGTAATACCGCGACTGCAGTGGTGCTAGAAGAATTACAAAACACCTTAACGATTCCAGTCGTTGGAGTGATTCAACCAGGTAGCCTTGCAGCCATCAAGCAGACCAAGAATGACCGCATCGGTGTTCTTGGAACAAATGCGACGATTGCTAGTAAAGTGTATCCAAAGACGATGCATGACAAAAATAAAGACATTGAAGTTTTTGATATTGCTTGTCCAAAATTTGTACCGATTGTTGAAAGTAATCAATCAGATACAACTGAGGCAGAAGAAGTGGTTCGTGAAACCTTACGTCCATTAGAAGGAACAGAGGTGGATACAGTGATTCTAGGCTGTACACATTATCCATTGCTTCGTCAAACGATTCAAAAAGTCGTAGGAGATGGCGTCACGTTAATTGACTCGGGCGCAGAAACAGTCTCCAGCGTGAGTGCATTATTAGATTATTGCAAATTAAGCGAAACGCCTGAAACGAATCCTGAACCAACTCTTGAAATTTATACAACTGGAGAAGCAAGTCTTTTTGAAGAGATTGCTGAAAACTGGTTAAATCGAACAGGGCTGAAGGTGAAAAAAGTGACACTTAAAGAAGAAGTAAAACCCGTTGAATTGAAAAAAGAAATCGTGATTGCGACGAATAATGTAGGGAAAGCTAAAGAGTTTGCGGAGATTTTCGAACCAAAAGGATACTCTGTAAAGACACTACGAGATTTTCCTGAATTAGAAGAAGTCGAAGAGACAGGAACGACCTTCGAAGAGAATGCACGCTTAAAGGCTGAAACGATTGCTAACGAACTTCAAACAATCGTGTTAGCTGATGATTCAGGCCTCTGCGTTGATGCACTAGACGGTCAACCAGGAGTGTATTCAGCACGTTTTGCCGGCGAACCAAAGAGCGATGCAGCAAATAACGCCAAACTCTTATCAGAACTTGGCGGACTCGTTGGAGAAGAGCGCTCGGCTCACTTCACTTGTTGCTTAGTGCTTGCTGCACCAAATAGCGAATCACTTGTGGTTCAAGCGGAGTGTCCAGGCCAAATCGCGACTCTACCAGCTGGGGATAGCGGATTTGGATACGATCCATTATTCATTATTCCCGAGTACGGAAAGACATTTGCAGAGCTAGGAATGGATATTAAAAATAAAATTAGCCACCGTGCGAAAGCTATCGAATTGCTTGTTAGCCAGTGGGAAAAATGGACTCATGAGTTAAATCAAACGGAGGAATAATTATGAAAATTGTCGTTGTCAGTGATAACCATGGACAAGAGTTAACATTAAAGAGAATCTTCGACCACTATGCAGGAAGTGATGTGACATTCGTGCATACGGGAGATTCAGAATTTCCTTATAAAGATGAACGCTTATCGCATTGTATTCGTGTAACAGGAAACTGCGATTACGATCCAGAATATCCACGTTCTGAAGTGTTTACGCTAGAAGGTATCAATTTCTTTGTAGCACATGGGCACTTCGAATATGTGAACACAGGTCGTGAGTATTTAGCCAATGCGGCTAAAGAAATGGGCGCGCGTGTCGCATTTTACGGACATACGCATAAACTAAATGCAGAGAATGTTAACGGGGTGCTTTGCATCAATTCAGGGTCAACGAATTATCCTCGTGGTAGCTATGAGGGGACTCCGTCGTATGCTGTGCTCGATATTCTTTCGAAAGACAAATTGCGCTTAACGTATTACACAACGAAACACGAAGTATTAGATGGACTCGTTTTAGACTATACGTGGTCTGATGAGGGAGGGTATACGCTTGATTCATAAGAAAATCCAAGAGTTACTACTTGAAGACCGCGATAAGCTTTTTATCGATGCGGAAAAAGTAGCTATCTTACAAGAGGATCATACATTGGAACACGCGATGCTTGTCTTAACAAATGTGCGTTATTCACTCATTCCTGTATTGAACAAGGAAAATAAAATCGTAGGTCTGATTTCACTGGCGATGATTTTACATAAAATCACTGGTGTGGAACAAATTCATATGAATCAGTTAGGAAAATACAAAGTGCGTGATGTGATGCGTACGGAGTTTCCGATTATTCATCAGGATACGCAAGTGGAAGATGTGTTAAATGAGCTTGTGGATGAGAGTTTTATTTGTATTGGGAATGATGAGGATGAGTTTGTGGGGATTGTGACGAGGAAGGAGCTTTTAAAGCGCATCAACTTCATGGTACATGAACTCACCCGCGAATATGATTTTGTGGAAAAAAATAATAAATAAAGCGGTAATCGCTACAGCGATTCCTTTTTAGGAATTCTAGATAATAGCTATAATGGGGCACCGGTGCAAGCCTTGGTCTTGCACCTTAAAAGCCTCAAAAAGGGCGTAGGGAATAAATTCCTTACGCCCTTTAATTCGCATTTTATGCAAGTTCCCATTATTGCTATTATAGAATTCCTCGGAATCGCTGTAGCTTATTTTTTATAATGCAGGTGAGTTATATACCATTCCGCATATCACAGAGGAAAGGGAAGAGAGTTTCTGCATCCTAGCTAAAAAGTAAGAGGTGCAGGGGAACCACATTATCCAAAGGACTTTTTTGTAATTGGTTTACTCAAATTTAGGTGAGTTGATGTACCGTTCCGTAGAAAGCAGAAGCAATGTGAGGTTAGGAACTGCATCCTATGGAGTGGATTATAAGGAAACAAAAAAAAGAAGACGTAGGCCTTCTTTTTTAGTTGGTTGAATATGGGATGACTGGTGATGAAAGGTCGATGCCTTGTTTTAGCAGTGCTTCTTGATAAAGTGTTAAATAGCGTTGGTAGGTTGCATGTTGCAAGCCGTTTTTTGTCATTAGAGCGATGGTGAATACAAATTGACCATTTGGTTTGGTTTGTGGTCCAACGATTTTTGGCGGAGCGGTTAGAGCTTCGTCGGTTCGTGTATATTGGTTATTAATTTCTTCAATGACTGAGTATACAGATTTTAAATCCACGTTGCTATTTAAAGGTAATTCGATTAAAGCACGCATATTTCCACGAGATTGGTTGCTGACAACAGTGATATTGCGGTTTGGAATGTAGTGAAGTGTTCCGTCATAACCGCGAACTTGTGTAGTACGGACACCGACGCTTGCGATGGTTCCGGAAATGTTATTGATTAAAACGGCATCTCCAACTTCGAATTGGCGTTCGAGTAGGATGAAAAGACCGTTAATCACATCTGATAGGAAACCTTGTGCACCAAGACCAAGGGCGACCCCAGCGATTCCAGCTCCAGCAAGTAAGCTAGAAATTGGAACACCGATAATCGAGAGAATCCAGTAGATTAAGATGAAGTATAGGAAATAATCGAGCATATTTTCTAAGAGCTTCACGATCGTCTTTTGTCTACTTTCACTTTGACGAACGACTTTCACAGAGGAGAGAATCGTTTTCTTAAATAGGAAATGTAAAAATTTCTTTCCAAAGTAGAATAGTAGGAATAATAAAATTAATGATAATAATTTCGTAAAAACATTTGATAAAATGGATTCCCAATCAAAGGAATTCCAGTAATTCGTAAAGAAATTTGTGATGGAATCGATCCATAAGACATTGTGCATAATTGTCACCCTTTATTAGTAATAAAATAAGTGTAACATATGTAAAAAATGATTGAAAGCATAGGCAATTTAAGAAATAATATGATGGTATTTTTCCCGAGAAAGTGTTATCATTAACTCATACTTAAAGATTGGAGGAATGGCTCAATGACAGGTGTTGAGATTGCTGCATTAATTGCTGCATGTGCTTTATTAGCATTAGTGGTTTTTGTAATTGTCAAAGTATCACCGATTTTATCAAGATTAAATAAAACCGTTGATAACGTGAATCATTCATTAGAAGTCATTACAAAAGATGTTGATAGTCTTTCAATTGAAGTTGAAGGGTTATTAAATAAAGCAAATGTACTTGTAGATGACGTGAACGGCAAACTTAAAGAGACAAATCCGTTGTTTACAGCGGCTGGCGAATTAGGTGTGACGATTTCAGATGTGAACTCATCTTCACGTAATCTAGCAACAAAAGCAGTGAAGCTTTCAAAAACAAGCCGTGCAGTAGCGGCATTTAATTTTGGAAGAACAATTCTTTCAAAGAAGAAAAAAGTAAAATAACGAAACGGAGTGTTGAACATGAGTAAATCAGGCGGATTTTTATTAGGAGCATTTATCGGAGCATCTGCAGCAGCAGTAACAGCTTTATTATTTGCACCAAAATCAGGTAAAGAATTACGTGAAGACTTAGCGAAAGAAGCAGATCGCTACAAAGAACAATTATCAGAATACGGTGAAATCGCACGTGCAAAAGGTGTTGAATTCGCTGAAGTAGCTAAAACTTCAACACAAGATATTCGTGTAAACTTACAAGAACAAGCTGGAAACTTAAAAGAACAAGTTTCTAAACAAGCAGCTAACTTAAAAGACCAAGTTGCAGTTCAAACTGAAAACTTAAAAGGTCAATTCAACGAAACAGTTGAAAAAGTTAAAGGAAACTTTTCTAAAGGAAAAGAAGAATCAGCAGAAGTTGTTGCTGAATTAGCTGAAAACGTAAAAGAAAAAGCTGAAGAAGTTAAAGCAGAAGCTTAATCTGAATGTTAAACAATGAAAGCCTGGGGAATTCCCCAGGCTTTTTCTTTTGGATTAGAAGTCGTATTTAACAGCTGTAAAGAGTTTGGCGCCATCTTTTGTAACGGATAGGCAGTCTTCGATACGAACGCCGTAGTCACCTGAAATATAGACACCAGGTTCAACAGAGAAGCACATGCCTTCAACGAGTTCCATATCGTTTCCTTCCATAATTGAAGGGAACTCATGAACGCTTTGGCCGATTCCGTGTCCAAGGCGGTGGATAAAGTAT
Source organism: uncultured Carnobacterium sp. (assembly GCA_937976325.1). Classification (GTDB taxonomy): domain Bacteria; phylum Bacillota; class Bacilli; order Lactobacillales; family Aerococcaceae; genus Granulicatella. The sequence goes on along the minus strand of CALJSD010000031.1, from coordinate 9,708 downwards.
TCACCGTATCCAGCTTCTGCGATAATGTCACGAGCAATCTTATCAATTTCGCTTGCTTTCATGCCAGGTTTTACTGCTGCGATTGCTGTATCGTGGGCTTTTTGAACAATGTCGTAGATTTCTTGATGGCGAGGATCTTTCGCGCTGTCATTTCCGAAGAAGACAGTACGTGTGATGTCACTTGCGTAACCGTCGACCATCGTTCCTAGGTCAAAGAGCACCCATTCATTTTCTTTCAGAGTGCGTTCACCAGGTTCACCGTGAGGGTCCGCAGCGTGGTCGCCAAAGAGCACCATTGTGTCAAAACTCATTTGAGAGACACCAAGCTTTTTCATTTCGAATTCGATAATGGCAACGACTTCGCGTTCGCTAATGCCCACTTTCAAGGCTTTCTTTCCGATTTCAATCGCTTTATCGGCAAATGTTCCAGAGTAGACAAGTTTCTCGATAGCATCAGCGTCTTTCACTAGACGAAGTTGTTGAACGACTGGTGTTAAGTCCACTGTAAATTGAATGCCAGGGAAGTGCTTTTGTAATTGTTCAGCAGCAAAGAGTGAGAAGTCCACTTTTTCCACAGCAAAATTTGACTCTACAGGGAAGTGCTCCTTAATCGCATCTGATAAGAGTTTCCAACCATCTTCATGGTCTTGATAACTCTTCACGATAAAGTCTGGCTCTGCCTTTTGAGCCACTTGATGTTCTAATGCTGGGACGAAGAGTAGCGGAGTCGCTCCTGGTGTATATACGAGTGCCACAATTCGTTCATGAGGCTCAGTTGAGAATTTTGTCAAAAGACGAATGGTCTCTGGATTTTGAATAAAAACAATCGGATTTTGTTTTTCTTTCATTTCTTTTTCTAATTGCATAAATGTAGGGTTTAGTTTCATAATTTCATCTCCTTGAATCTATTGTAGCATATTATTACATCAATAATGTAAATAGTTTCAAAAATTATATGAAAATTGTTGTGAAACGCTTGCAAAAGATTTATGAAAGTGCTACCCTATGATTAGATGAAAAGATGCACAAAGGAGATTTGTAGATGGAAAAGCAAACAATTACGATTTATGACGTTGCTCGTGAAGCAAATGTATCCATGGCTACAGTATCACGTGTAGTAAACGGGAACCCAAACGTAAAACCAGCGACTCGTAAAAGAGTACTAGATGTTATCGATGAATTAGATTATCGTCCAAATGCCGTTGCTCGTGGACTTGCAAGTAAAAAAACTACGACTGTTGGAGTGATCATTCCAGATGTCACAAACCTTTACTTTGCGAGCTTAGCACGTGGGATTGATGACATTGCGACAATGTATAAATACAACATTATTCTAGCGAACTCAGACCAAAATAATCATAAAGAAATTCAAGTGTTAAACACATTATTGTCAAAACAAGTAGATGGTATTTTATATATGGGAAACCATTTAACACCTGAATTACGCACTGAAATCATTCGTTCTAAAACACCAATCGTTTTAGCAGGAACGATGGATGCGGAACATGAAATTGCGTCTGTAAATATCGACTATAAAGAAGCAACGCAAGAAGCCGTTGAAACATTGATTGAAAACGGACATAAGAAAGTGGCTTTCGTAACAGCTGCGTTGAAGAATGTAGCTTCTGTAGATTTACGCTTAGAAGGGTACAAAGCTGCTTTAGATAAAGCAGGTATTAAATTCGATCCTAAATTAGTATATGAAGTGCCATTGACGTACCATGCTGGTGAATCAGTAGCAGAACGTATTCATAAAGCAGGCGTTACAGCTGCAATCGTAACTGACGACGAAACTTCTGTTGGATTATTAAATGGATTAATCGACTTAGGAATTAAAGTTCCTGAGAAATTCGAAATCATCTCAAGTAATAACTCTAAATTAACGAAGATGACTCGTCCAATCCTTTCAACTATTGCACCACCTTTATATGATATTGGTGCAGTAGCGATGCGTCTTTTAACGAAGATTATGAACAAAGAAGAGATTGTCGAATCTGAAATTACATTACCTTTCAAGATTGAACTTCGACACACAACTAAATAAGATTGAACAAAACAGCCTATCGGAATTCCGGTAGGCTGTTTTAGTTTCTTCCTATATTATATAGAAGCAATTAAAAAGGCTGGACATCTGTCCAGCCTTTCGCTTGTTTAAAGTTAAGGTGCCTGCGTTGTTGCAGGAGCTTGAGAAGATGGTGCTTGAGTTGTTGCAGGAGCCTGCGTCGTTTGAGATTGAGTTGTATCTGGTTTCTTTTCTTCTTTTTTCTCTTCTTTCTTCTTGTCGCTAGAAGATGATGAAGACTTGTTCCAGAATCGACTTAATTCTTCTGGGGTTGCACCAATCATAAAGTCATATTTTGGATTCATAGGAGGGAAGTCCTTCTTGAACCAATCGGTTGTCATAGAACCACCGACTGAATAAGTACCGCCATTTTCTGCTTTAAATGAACCTGCTTTTGTACCAGTTGTAGATACAACAGAATCACGATATACAGAATCTGGTTGAGTAAAGCTTGTTTCTTTACCAATTAATTCAGGGTTCGCTTCGTATGCAGCTTTCATTAAGTTCGTCCATTGACGTTGGCTACGCATTGTTGGTTCGCCGTATCCGTCGCCACCAGTGATTGCGTATCGAGCATTATAGAAGTTGTCATATCCGATCCATGAACCGAGAGTAACAGTTGGAGTGTAGGCTACAAACCAGTTATCGATTTCGTTTTCTGAAGTCCCTGTTTTACCAGCTAAATCAGAACTGAATCCCATATTTCCTTTAATGTTGTAGAAGATAGTAGAGCTTGCGATGTCTTGTAACATGTTTGTTGTTAAGAACGCTGTAGCATCTGAGAAGACGCGCTCCGATTTATCTTCGTGTTGATAAATGATATTTCCACGTGAGTCTTCAATCTTTTCGATTAAGTATGAATCGTGGTGCTCACCGCCATTTGCCAGTGTTGAGAAGGCACTTGTTTGTTCTCTTACAGAAGGACCTGTTCTCGTACCACCGATTGAAAGGGCGATATTTTGATATTCATCTTCACCGATACCTTCAGTGATACCCATTTTCTTCAAGTATTCACCAGCGTTAATGCCTTTTTGAAGCATTGCTTGGTAAATCTTAATAACTGGGTTGTTTAATGATTTGAACAGTGCGTAACGAACCGTTAAGAATTGGTTCGTAATAGAGTTACCATAGTTGGTTGGTTGCCAATATGTTCCGTTCCCTTGTGCGATACTAATTTTCGTATCTGGAACGATACTTGCTGGGTAAATCAAGTTGTTTTCAATCGCTGGTGCATATACCAAGATTGGCTTGATTGTTGAACCAGGAGAGCGGTGTGTTGAAAACGCGTGGTCCACTTGGTTCGCTTCAAAGTCACGACCTGCGACGAAGCCAAGAATACGACCTGTTTTGTTTTCGATTAACACAGCACCATTTTGAGCTGGTTCTCTTTGTGTTTTTGTTTCACCAGTATTTTGATCAACATATTGAGTATTGTATGTTGGCCCGATTAAGTCTCCGTGTTCAGCAATGGCTTTTTGCATTGCATCGTATACTTTTTGGTCAACAGTTGATGTAACACGGTAACCAGAAGAACTCAATTCACGCTCAGCTTCGTCATAGTATTTACTATATAATTCTGAGTCGTTTTTAACATCGTTATACGTCAATTTGTTTTTCTCAGCTGCTTTTGTCATTAAGACTTTGATTGCCTCACGATGAACAGCTTGATATAAGTAAGATTGACGGTTTGAAGTAAGCTCTTTTGGAGGAAGGAAGTCCTTCGTAATGTCATACGCTAGAGCTTCTTCGTATTGTTCTTTAGTAATTTTGTTTTCACGATACATACTGAAGAGAACGGTCTTCATACGTTCTACACCAGCAGATACGTCTTCTTTCATTGTTGCAACGTTTGTGTAAGGTGTGTAAACAATTGGGTTTTGAGGCATCCCAACAAGATACGCTGCTTGTGGCAATGATAAATCTTTTGCGGAAACCCCGAAGACTCCTTGAGCGGCTTCTTCGATACCAGCAATGTTTAACCCATTATTATTACGTCCAAACGGAGAAACGTTTAAGTAAGCTTCTAAGATTTGGTCTTTTGTAAAGTGTTTTTCAAGACGTAGTGCGTATAGAATTTCGTTGGCTTTACGTTTGAAAGTAACTTCGCTAGTTAAAATCTGTTGCTTAATTAATTGTTGTGTTAACGTAGATCCACCAGATGCTCCTGATTCAGAAGAAGCAACCTCTTGTAAGAGGGCACGGATTAACGCCTTGGGAACAATCCCGTTATGCTCATAGAATGAACTATCTTCTGTAGCGATGATTCCATCTTTAACATATTGCGAAATTTCTGATAAAGGTTTTACGATACGTAATTCATCAGTATTTACATCTGAAATCTTCGTTCCATCTTGATAGTAGAAACTAGAGATTAAGTTGAGATTTCCGATGGCATCACTCATTTGTTCCTGAGTGAGAGGTTCTTCATTGGATGTCAAACTTGCAAAGTATCCAAGTCCGATTCCACCTCCGAATACACCAATCAGCATTAGTGCTAGAATTGCGATTACGAAAATGTTTTTAAGGACTGAATAAGCAATATTAAAAATAAAACGCATATTTTTAAGAATCGGTTTGTTCCAAATAGAAAGTAGAGCCTCGCGCCAATCTGGAGTTTGGTTCTGTTCTGACATAAGTTCAACTCTTTTCATTTATACATATTTTTGTTCATTATATCAAAAAACTATGAAAAATACTATTTATTACTAGTAGGAATAGGGTTTAGAGCGTTTTTTATAAAAAAAGTTTTAGGTGTAAAGAGAAAATACTTTACAAGCATCTTTGTATCTGCTAAACTATGTAACTGTGAGATTAATACATGGAGGTGTAAATAATGGCAGTTAAAATTCGTTTAAAACGTATGGGTTCTAAGAAAAGTCCTTTCTACCGTGTAGTTGTAGCTGATTCACGTTCACCACGTGATGGTCGTTTCATCGAAACAATCGGAACTTACAACCCACTATTAAACCCAGCTGAAGTTTCAATCAATGAAGAATTAGCATTACAATGGTTAGCAAACGGTGCGCAACCTTCTGATACAGTTCGTAACTTGTTATCACAACAAGGTATCATGAAGAAATTCCACGAATCTAAGTTTTCTAAGTAATTTCTATAAAGTCGACAATTCGATGGAGAGGTGAAAAGAATGCCTGAGATTAGTGAATTAGTATTGTCAATGGTTAAACCATTAGTTGAATTCCCTGATGATGTTCGTATCGACATCTCTGAATCAGATGAATTCATGGAATATACTTTACGCGTAAATCCTCAAGATATCGGTCGTGTGATCGGTAAACAAGGTCGTGTGGCTCGCGCTATCCGTACGATTACTTATAGTGTTCGTACTCGCGGACCAAAACGTGTGCGTCTTAGTATTGAGAACCTAGATTAATAGGACGAAGCCTTGGAGAAATCCAAGGCTTTTTTTGTTATACATAATTAGACCAACGATTACGTCAATCCTTTCGGATTGTCTCTATACTAGCTGTACTAGGGCACCGGATTGAGCCTATGGTCTCAATCTCTTTCAAGATTCAAATGGACTCTAAAAAATAAATTTTTAAGAGTCCATAATTCACTTTGAATGCTATCCCCTAGTACTGCTAGTATAGAATCCGAAAGGTTTGTAATCGTTGGTACTATAAAAAAGTTGGATTTCTTCAAAGCTTCACCGGGGGAAAAGACGGAAGAGGGTGTGTGCTGGGAATGGAGCACCTTGTAATCGTTGGTTCTAAAAAAGTTGGATTTCTTCAAGGCTTCACCGGGGGAAGAGACAGAAAAGGGTGTGTGCTTTGAACGAGGTGCTTAAAATTGTTAGTGCTACAGTATATGGATTGCTGCGTTGAGGTAGAGGGGAAGAAAAGGTGGGTGATACCGTATAAGGTATCACTCGTTATACTGTATACGGTATAATGAGTGTTCTTTTATTGTTGTTAGTACTCGGGTTTTTGATTGTTTTTCGTGAGTTTGGTATGATAAGTGAGTAAAATTATAGTTGAAGGGAAGACCTTATGAAGAAAAAGCCGATATTAAAAAAACAAATGAATCGACAATATTATTATTTATTTGGCCTATCCGCTATTTTGATGCTACTTGCATTTTGTCTTGAATCACCACAATCGTTACTTGATGGAATGATTACGATATTAATTTCGCCAAGTCAGTTGTTTACGGATTATATGCAAATTGCGTCTGTCGGAAGTACGCTATTGAATGTGGCTATTATGCTTCTGATTAATATTTATAGCTATAAGAAATTAGAAATTCCTGTTAACGGAACGGTTATTGGGAGTTTGGGGATGCTTGCAGGATTCTCCTTCTTCGGGAAAAACCTTTTTAACAGTATTCCGTTTATGCTAGGCGTATGGATTTATGCGAAAGTCACAAAGCAAAACTATCGAAATTATGTGATTGTCGGATTGTTTGGATCGGCATTAGGACCACTTGTTTCTTTCCTTGCATTTGGAGGAGCTTTGCCGAGTGGTTGGAGCATTCTTGTGGCGTATGCGCTTGGAATCTTTATTGGATTTATTTTGCCACAATTATCAACGCAGTATTTAGGGTTCCATCAAGGGTTCAGCTTGTATAATGTTGGATTCACAGCGGGAATCGTTGGGATGGTCGTTCTAGGATTTCTAAATGCATTTGAAATCGAAGTAGAAACAAAGACGCTTGCGAGTACAGAAAGTCCGCTGATTTTATATGGAATCTTAATTGGACTTTGTGTGGTTTTACTTGCGACAAGTTTCTATCTTCATTTTAAAAAGAAAGAAAAATATCACTTTAAATTACTCTTGAAACTATCAGGACGTCTGCCAAGTGACTTCGTAGAGATGACAAACTTGGCTACAGTGACATTCAATATGAGTATTATGGGGCTTATCTTATTAAGCTATGTGCTGATTAATGGTGGGCAACTCAATGGTCCGATTGTCGGCAGTATTATCGGAGCGATGAGTTTTGGAGCCTTCGGGAATCAAGTGAAAAATACGGTTCCTGTGTTAGTAGGGATTATGATTGGCTGCTACTTAACAGGAGTCGATGCGGCAAGTACGAGTGCGCTTGTGGCTGCGATTTTTGGGACGACATTAGCGCCGGTGAGCGGATATTATGGACCGCTTGCTGGGGTGATTGCAGGGTTTGTACACATTACACTTGTGAGCCACGTGGTTGTAATGCATGGTGGATTAAACCTCTATAACAATGGATTCGCGGGAGGGTTCGTTGCAGCAGTTCTCGTACCAATTTTTGAAATTTTTGAAGGGATTCGTCAAGATATAAAAGAAAGAAAGGCTGAGGGATAATGGCAACAGAAAAGGATTTTGTGAAACGTATCGTGAAGGAAATGGTCGATTATTATTTGTACCATGAATTGTATGATGTAACAGCGCATGTCGTGTATGTACCGCATGAAAAAGCAACGATTACGTGTACAGCGCCGTATACAAAATTACCGGAAGACTTAGATTTATTAGAAGCAGGATTATCTGTAGAAAAACACTTAGAATTAGATTCAATGTATAGCTCTCTGATGGGATCGCATAACCGTGATAAAAACTATTGCATCCTTGGTCAATGTATTGATGATTACGATATTGAAGTGACGGATGAGACGCTAAAGATTATTGTAGAACGACTCTTTTAAGGAGGAAATGGAATGACAACTTTTTATAAAGTAGGAAAAATCGTAAATACACAAGGACTTCGAGGGGAAGTACGTGTGATTTCAACGACAGACTTTGCTGAAGAACGTTATAAAAAAGGAACAGAACTTGCGATTTTTAAAGACGGAGAGTTCCTAACTTTTGTGACAGTAGCCAGTCATCGTCGTCATAAAAACTTTGATTTGTTAACGTTTGAAGGAATGAACCGTATCGAAGATGTTGAAAAATACAAAGAATGTCTTCTTAAAGTAGCCGAAGAGCAGTTGACTGAACTCGAAGATGACGAGTTTTACTACCATGAAATTATCGGACTTGAAATCGTAACAGATGAAGGGAAAGTACTTGGAAAAGTTACTGAAATTCTTTCTCCAGGGTCAAATGACGTCTGGGTCGTAAAACAAAAAGGAAAGAAAGAACTCTTAATTCCATTTATTGAACCAGTCGTTTATAAAGTCGATAAAGAAGAAAAGAAAGCTTATATCCATTTATTGGAAGGGTTGATCGATTAAAATGAAGATTGATGTATTAACATTATTCCCTGAAATGGTGCAAGGTCCGATGACGCAATCGATTATCGGGAAGGCCATCGAAGCAGGGAAAATTGAATTTGAAACAACGGATTTCCGTCAGTTTTCAAACAATAAACATAACCATGTCGATGATTATCCATTCGGTGGTGGAGCTGGGATGCTGCTAAAAGTAGAGCCAATCGACTTAGCGCTTGCGTCGATTCGTGAGCGTTCTCCTGAAACGACGCCACGTGTGATTTTAATGGATCCGGCTGGAAAGACTTTCACGCAAAAGGATGCCGAAGAGTTGTCGAAGGAAGAACATTTGGTATTTATTTGTGGTCACTATGAAGGTTATGACGAACGCATTCGTACGCTTGTGACGGATGAATACTCAATTGGAGACTTCGTGTTAACAGGTGGGGAATTAGCCGCAACCGTGATGATTGACGCCACAGTGCGACTCTTGCCAGATGTATTAGGAAATGATGCGTCAGCCGTTGGAGATTCGCATTCGACAGGATTACTGGAACACCCACAATATACACGTCCTAGAGAATATAAAGGAATGGAAGTTCCAGAAGTTCTCTTTAGCGGGAATCATGCAAAAATTGCACAGTGGCAAATGAAAGAGTCGCTTCGTAAGACGTATTTAAGAAGACCAGATTTACTAGAAAAGTATGAACTCTCAAAAGAGGAAGCAAAGTTACTACAAGAAGTGAAAGAGGAAGAGGGATGCTAGATGGCTGAACATCTAAATGCAGAAGAAATTAAAGCATTTCAAGCACTGTTGTCTAAGGACGAAGGGCGTAGTGAAATGGTGCAGCTCTTTAAATTGCTTGGGGATGCAACAAGACTGAATATTATTACGCTATTGACACAGCGCGAACCACTATGTGTAGAAGACTTAATGAACTGTACTGGAATGGAGCAGTCTGCGATTTCTCATCAGTTGAAAAAGCTTCGTGCTCATCATATTGTGAAGGCCGAAAAGGTCGGAAAACACGTGTGGTATTCGCTTGAAGATCATCATGTGTTAGAGCTCTATAACTTAGCAAGCGAGCACTGCTGTGAAGAGCATTCTTCGTAGTTTTTCTATGGAGAAAAATCGTCAAAAAAATTGATAAACTTGCTTGCATTTGATAGGCAAGTATGATAGTATATTTCGAGTGAGTGAGACTTCACTCAGAGATAACGATATTCCGCTGATTGGACAAGCGGCCAAGTCATGAATGTTTGTTGGAAGGAGAAAAAAACATGAGCAAATTAATCGAAGAATTAACTCAAGAACAATTACGTTCAGATATCCCTTCATTCCGTCCTGGTGACACTGTACGTGTTCACGCTAAGGTTGTTGAAGGAACTCGCGAACGTATCCAAATCTTCGAAGGCGTTGTTATCAAACGTCGTGGTGCTGGCATCAGCGAAACTTACACAGTACGTAAAGTTTCTAACGGTGTTGGTGTGGAACGTA
>CALJSD010000030.1 GCA_937976325.1 uncultured Carnobacterium sp. | reverse complement strand
ACCAGGACGTACAATTGCCAAGTATGTATCCTCAAATGGAGATGAAATCTATCTTAAACCAGGTCATAATAAAATGAAAGATGTGATGGCATAATGAAAGGTGTACTATTTGATTTAGATGGTATCGTAACAGATACTGCAACATATCATTTTACAGCATGGAGTCAACTAGTTAAGGATGAATTTGGACTTACATTGCCTAAAAGTATCGAAGAACGAACGAAAGGTGTCAGTAGAGAGGATTCATTAAAAATTATTCTGGAGGAATTAAATCTATCGGTAGATGAAGAACAATTTCAAGATTTAGCGAATAAGAAAAACAAATGCTACATTGAGTCACTAGAAAAACTTACCGATAAGGATATTTTGCCAGGAATTCAAGAATTAATAAATGACTTGAAGCAAAAAGGCGTCAAAATAGCACTGGCGTCAGCAAGCCATAATGGACCTTTTATACTTAAAAAAATCGGATTACTCTATTTTTTTGATACTATTGTAGATCCAGGAAAAGTAACTAAAGGCAAGCCGAATCCTGAAATTTTTGAAGTGGCAGCCGCACAATTAGGTCTAGCGTCAAACGACTGTGTTGGTGTTGAAGATTCGATTGCAGGTATAGCAGCTATTAATAGTGCAGGAAGTTGTTCTGTAGGTGTTGGAGACGAAACTCTTTCTCAAGCATTTAAAAGAGTCGAAAGCACAAAGGAGTTAACTGTTACGCTACTTAAAGAAGCATGGGATAATTTTGTGGAAGAAAAAATATAAAGTGAAAGAGCTGTTCTGTCAGGACAGCTCTTTTGTGTTTCGTACTTGTGAGGGCAGTTTTCCAAACTGATTTTGGAATTGTTTATAGAAATAAGTCTTGTTGGAATAACCAACTGTTTGGCAGATTTTTTCAATCGAGAAGTTGGTTGATTTTAAGAGCAACTGGGCTATCATTATTTTTTTCTGATTGAGCAGTTCGGTAAAGGTAGCATTTCCTTTTTCTTTAATCAGATTGCTGAGGTAGTTTTTATTAAAGTTCAATTCCTTCGCTGCCTTGGCAAGAGTCAGCGTCGAGTATTCTTGGTCGATTAATTCAAGTACTTGCACATATGGGTCATTCGCATCACGAACGGTATCGCCAAGGGTTGGCAATGAACGGGAGAGCTCGAATAAGAGAATATTTAAGTAATGTTCCAAGATTTGGTTGGAAAATGGTTTTGGATCAAAGTATTCATTCAGCATTAATTCAATTAAGTTCTTTGATTTATTTGTCTTATCCGACTGAAGAACGATAAAGTTTTCCGCAGACTGAATATGTGTATGACTCTTTAAGAGAAATTGATACAAAATACTATTTTGTCCCTGCAATTCTTCCAAGTTCTTCAAGGAAATTTGAGTATCTTTAAACACGATATTAATTAACAAATCGTCTTTGCCAAGTGCCTCAATTGCATGTGCGCTCCCGGCGTCCATCAACAGGATATCCCCCTCGTAAAACGTATAGGGGGTATCGTTAATAATTTGTTGGCATTGGCCCTGTATTACATAGTTCAACTCCAAAAATTGGTGCGTGTGTTTTGGATACGGTGCATACCGATTATGTTTGCTAATATAAATCGAGCGATTGGCTAGAAATAAATCGTTTGTCAGACGAGGAAGCCCAGCGTTTTGACTGTCATAATCGGGAATATGTTTTCCAGTCTCTTTCTGCTTTGTTTCAATGTCTGTTTCTTTGGTTAAATAATCGATAATTGAAAGCATTTTCTTCTCCTGTATATTTGATACGATTTGGATAACTTGTTGTTATTGTAGCATAAGTCAAAACATAGTTAAATGAATTTGAGAGAACCGTAAAGGAGTGAAGTTATGAGTGTGCATGTAGCAGTAGATATTGGTGCTTCGAGTGGACGTGTCATTGTAGCAGAATACGAAGACAATCGTTTCGAAGTAAGCGAAGTTCATCGCTTTAAAAATGGCTTCCATCAAGTAGACGGACATGACAGATGGAATATCGATGACTTGTTTGAAAACATTTTGATGGGTTTAGAAAAAGTAAAAGAGCGTGGCATTGAAGAATGCACCCTTGGAATCGATACTTGGGCAGTCGATTATGTTCTAGTAAAGGATGGAGAAAAATTAGGACATCCGATTGCATATAGAGATTCTCGCACACAAAAGGGTGTGGAAAATGTCTTTGCGAAAATTTCAAAAGAAGACCTTTATTCAAAAACAGGAATTCAATTTCTTCCGTTCAATACGGTGTTCCAATATGCTTCAGAAGAAAGCGACGTATTACGAAATGCTGAGAAGAGCTTACTGATTCCGGACTACCTCGCGTATCAGTTAACAGGTGTGATGGTTGCCGAAGAGACGAACGCTTCAACAACTCAATTATTAAATCCACATCACAAAACTTATGATGTAGAGCTACTTGAGATTGCTGGAGTAACACCGCATCAATTACCAGAGTTGGTAGCTGCTGGAACGTATATTGGAGACGTAACTGAAGAATTAAGAGCCGCCTACAAGTTGCCAGTGACTCATATGTATGCAGTTGCTACGCATGATACGGCATCAGCGGTTGTTGGGGTTCCAGCTACCGATGAACATTTCGCCTATATTTCAAGTGGTAATTGGTCGTTAATTGGAACGGAGTTGGAAGAGCCGCTCATTACCGCAGAAACTCAGAAACAAAATTATACGAATGAATGGGGAGCGTACGAAACGATTCGCTTCTTAAAAAACATCACGGGTATGTGGAGCATTCAAGAAATTGCTCGTATGTTGGACTATCAATACTCGTATCAGGAAATGGCAGAAGCGGCAAAAGAAGTGGCGCCGTTTGAACAATTTGTCGATTTAAATGACGAGCGATTCACGAATCCACAAAACATGATTGAAGAAATTCGAGCGTATTGCACGGAAACCAATCAGAAAGTGCCAAAGACGGTTGGTGAACTCACCATGTGTGTATACTCTAATCTCGCATTATTATATGCCTACGAATTAGAGCACCTAGAACGACTCGTCGGACATTCTTTTGATGCGATTCATATTGTGGGAGGAGGATCCAATGTAACTCTTCTCAACCAATTGACGGCAACCGTTACTGGGAAAACAGTGGTGGCAGGCCCAGGTGAAGCAACGGCTCTTGGAAATCTACTCGTGCAAATGATTGGCGATGGGAAACTCGAATCTTTACAACATGCGCGCCAATTTCTAAGAGAACAAATCGAATTAAATACATTCGAACCAGAGGAAATTGATAACAAACAATTATTACAACAATGGAAACAACAAACAGAAAGAGGGAAAAACAATGGTTGAATCAGCAGTAAAACAAGCCTATGAAGTTGCGAAAAAAAGATACGCCGCAATTGGCGTTGACACAGATGCCGTACTCAAAAAATTACAAGAAGTTAAAATCTCGATGCATTGCTGGCAAGGAGATGACGTTCACGGATTTTGGAATGCAGACGGAGAGTTAACAGGAGGAATCTTATCGACAGGGAACTATCCTGGTGCTGCAAGAACTCCAGAGGAATTACGTCAAGATATCGAGAAAGCTTATTCATTAATTCCAGGGAAGCATAAATTAAACTTGCATGCGATTTATCTTGATACAGATGAAAAAGTAGACTTGGACGAAATCGAGCCACGTCATTTCCAAAAATGGGTGAATTGGGCTAAAGAACATCAAGTAGGCTTAGACTTCAACCCAACCTTCTTCTCACATCCGATGATGAAAGATGGATTTACGCTAGCTAGCCCAGATCCAGAAGTGCGTGCTTTTTGGATTGAACACGGCAAACGTTCACGTCGTGTCGCAGAATATTTCGGTAAAGAACTTGGAGAAACTTGCTACACAAACTTCTGGGTTCCAGACGGATTTAAAGATAATCCAGTAGACCGTTTAGCACCTCGCAAACGTTTAATGGAATCCCTTGATGAAATTTTCAGTGAACATATTGACGAACGCTATAACAAAGATGCTGTCGAAAGTAAATTATTCGGTATCGGTGCCGAAGCATACACAGTCGGCTCTCACGAATTCTATATGGGATATGGCCTTACACGTGGAAAGATGATTTTATTAGATGCGGGACATTTCCATCCAACAGAAACCATCTCTAATAAATTGTCTTCACTGGCGTTGTTCAGTAAAGGCGTGATGCTTCACGTTTCAAGACCTGTTCGTTGGGATAGTGACCATGTGGTGATTATGGACGACGAGCTTCAAGAAATCGCAAAAGAAATCGTTCGTAATGATTTACTCGAAAAAGCAGTAATCGGGTTAGACTTCTTCGATGCGACAATTAACCGTATCGCAGCGTGGGTTGTGGGAATGCGTAATACTCAAAAGGCATTACTAAAGGCGTTACTAGAACCAACCGAAGACTTAAGAGCGATTGAACTCGAACAAGATTTAACAAAACGCTTAGTCGTGACAGAAGAATTAAAAGACTTCCCATATGCCGACGTTTGGAATTATTTCTGCGAAATTAATGGTGTTCCAGTCGGACTTGCATGGTATAATGAAGTCAAAGCATACGAAGAACAAGTTTTATCACAAAGAAATTAAGGGAGAATTGAAAAATGACAAAATTTATTGAATCACCAGCAGTACAAAAATTATGTGAACTGACAAAAGAATCGTACTTACGTTACTGGGATGAACGTAATGGCGGGAACGTGTCAGTGCGCTTGGAAGCGAGCGAAGTAGAAGGCTATGAAGATGTGAGAGAAGTGAAACGCGTCCTCGACTTAGGATTCGACGCTTCAACACTTGCGGGCTACTATTACTTAGTAACAGGGACAGGACGTTACTTCAGAAACGTGACAAACCAACCACTTCTTGATTTAGGCTTGGTTCGTATTTCAGAAGACGGACAAAAAGCAGAATTGCTATGGGGATTCGAAGATGGCGGAAAACCAACTTCAGAATTCGCGAGTCACTTAATGAGCCATATCGAACGACTCAAAGTGAATCCAAATCATAAAGTGGTCTTCCATTGCCACCCAACAAACTTAATCGCATTAAGCTTCACACAACCATTAGACGAACGTCATTTATCAAGACTTCTTTGGAAAATGCAAGCTGAATCAATCGTGGTCTTCCCAGAAGGTATCGGCGTGATTCCTTATATGACACCAGGAACGAACGCAATCGGGGAAGCAACAGCTGCGAAAATGGCAGAGTTTAGAGCTGTGATTTGGCCACACCATGGATTGTTTGCGGCAGGCGATACACTTGATGAAACATATGGTTTAATTGAAGTGATCGAAAAAGCAGCGATGATTTATTCTCAAGTCGGTGCACAAGGCGGTAAAATTCTACAAGAAATCACAGATGTGCAATTACAAGAAATTGCGGAATACTTTAATATGACTCCGCACGAAGGATTTTTAGACGTATAATCAAACAGAAACGACAAGGGGCAGGCTGAAAAAGCTTGTCCTTTTTTGCATTTTCACGAGCTCCCAAGTCTCCATACATGTACATTGCCCTAGAACTGTTGTAAAATAAAGAGGTAACTACAATAAAAAAGGGGTATCGACAGATGAACTCAATTTATAAAGATGATAGTTTAACACTACATACAGACCTATACCAAATTAACATGATGAAAACGTATTGGGAAACAGGCGTGTCTGAGAAAAAAGCGATTTTCGAAGCCTATTTCAGAAAATTACCATTTGAAAATGGATATGCGATTTTTGCTGGACTAGAACGCATCGTTCGTTACATTGAACAATTACGTTTCTCAAAAACAGATATTGAATACTTACGTGGACTTGGACATTATCCAGAAGAATTCTTAACATACTTAGAAAACTTCGAATTCAAAGGAAGCATCCGCTCTGCAGTAGAAGGGGAACTCGTTTTCGCAAACGAACCACTTGTGCAAGTAGAAGGAACGCTTGCTGAATGCCAATTAATCGAAACAGCATTATTAAATATCGTTAACTTCCAAACTCTTATCGCAACAAAAGCGAGCCGTGTGCGTATGGTTTCTGGAAATGATCCAGTGCTTGAATTCGGTACTCGTCGTGCGCAAGAATTAGATGCAGCGATTTGGGGAACACGTGCAGCTTACATCGGTGGATGTGATGCGACAAGTAATGTTCGTGCCGGCAAGATGTTTGGCATTCCAGTTTCTGGAACACATGCCCACTCATTAGTACAAGCGTACCGTGATGATTATGAAGCGTTTAAAGCGTATGCCGAGAGTCACCGCGACTGCGTATTCTTAGTGGATACGTATGATATCTTGAAATCTGGTGTTCCAAATGCTATCCGTGTAGCCAAAGAATTCGGCGACAAGATTAATTTCTTAGGCGTTCGTATCGACAGTGGTGACATGGCATATATGTCGAAAAAAGTTCGTCAACAATTAGACGAAGCTGGATTTACAAAAGCGAAAATTTACGCGTCAAGTGATCTTGATGAAAAAACAATCCTTAACTTGAAGATGCAAGGCGCTAAAATCGACGTTTGGGGAATCGGTACTCGTTTAATTACAGCATATGACCAACCAGCACTTGGCTGTGTGTACAAGCTTGTAAGTATCGAAGACGAAAACGGCGTAATGGTCGATACAATGAAGATTTCCAACAATGCGGAAAAAGTATCAACACCTGGTAAGAAACAAGTATGGCGTATTACGAGTAATTCTGACGGAAAATCTGAAGGGGACTACATTGCATTATGGGATGAACGTCCAGATCAATTAGACGAACTCTTTATGTTCCACCCAGTCTACACTTATATCAATAAAACAGTGACAGATTTCACAGCGCGTCCAATTTTACAACCGATTTTCAATAACGGAAAATTGGTATATGAATTGCCAACACTTCAAGAGATTAAGGCGTATAAAGATGAGCAAATCGAAGCGCTATGGGACGAATACAAACGTATCTTGAACCCAGAGCAATATCCAGTCGACCTCTCTCAAAAGACATACGACCAAAAATTGGCAAGTATTGCGGAAATCAGAGAAGAAGTGCGTCTTAAATCAGAACAGTTGGCCAAAGAAAACGCAAAGTAAGGGGAACGTTATGAGACCATTACAACAAAAAATTATCGAAACGCTTCGTGTGAAACCAGTGATTAATCCTGAAGAAGAAATCCGTAAAACTGTCGATTTCTTAAAGGCGTATCTTGTGAAACATCCCTTCTTGAATGGGTATGTCCTTGGGATTAGCGGCGGACAAGATTCAACGCTTGCTGGGAAACTCGCACAAATGGCGATTGATGAATTGAACGAAGAACAAGACCAAAAAGTGTATCGTTTCTATGCCGTGCGCCTTCCTTATGGCGTGCAAGCAGATGAACAAGATGCCATGGACGCGATTGCCTTTATGAAGGCAACGGATGTGCTTCGCGTGAACGTGAAGGATGCGGTAGATGCGTCTGAGCGCAGTATTGAAGCCTTAGGAATGGAAATTTCGGACTTCAATAAAGGAAATATCAAAGCGCGTGAACGCATGGTGGCTCAATATGCCATTGCAGGCCAAACGGGTTGTGCCGTTATCGGGACAGACCATGCGGCAGAATCGGTGACTGGTTTCTATACGAAATTTGGGGACGGTGCTGCAGATATCACTCCATTATGGCGTCTCAATAAACGTCAAGGCCGTGCGATGTTACAAGCGCTGGGTGCTCCTGAGCATTTATATTTGAAAGTTCCAACGGCAGACTTAGAAGAGGATCGTCCATCGCTTCCAGACGAAGTGGCGCTAGGGGTTACTTACGAAGAGATTGATGATTATCTCGAAGGAAAAGACATCAACGAAAAAGCTGCAGAGACGATTGAAAATTGGTATCGAAAGACAGAACATAAACGTCATTTACCAATTACAATATACGATGATTTCTGGAAATAAAGATTCGAAGGCTGTTCCTATCAGGCAACTGGTAGGAATGGCTTTTTTGTTAATCAAGCGAAGACTCTATTGAATTTCGAATGCGGAGTGCTATAATGAAGGTAACAATAGTCGGTTAATAGTTTTCAATTTCATTGGAGGTGGTCTTTATGGACTTAGTATTACCAATGTTTCTGGGGACGTTTGCACTGATGGGAGTTGCTCTATATGTGTTCTACTGGATCATCCGATTAGCTGTAAAACATGGAGTAGAATCTCAACAAAGGAAGTCACATTAACGGCTTCAGAAAAAGAAATGGAGGTGGCGTGCCACCTCTATTTTCGTGGAGGAAGACAATGAAAGAAATGAAACACTTTGGCGTATATGGAGTTTGTATTCGCGAGGGACGCATCCTTTGCATCCGTAAGACGCGTGGACCATACCGTGGGAGATTTGATTTGCCAGGAGGAACGCCAGAAGAAGGCGAGAGTTTGGTAGAAACATTGCGACGAGAAATGTTAGAGGAGACTGGATTCCAAGTGTCTACCATTCACCAAAATACGATTCGTGATGTGTTTGTGACCGTTCCAGGAATTGCTCGTGTGCATCATGAATTTGTTTTGTTTACCATAGATGTTGAAGAAAAGGGAGCGCAAATGATAGAAGATTTCGTGACAAGCGAAGAGAAGAATGATTCGAAGGGAATTGTGTGGGTTCCACTTGAAGAGGTCAGCCTTACACATGCCTCTCCACTCGTAATTGAGGTCGCTCGCCCTTCAGAGACATTCGAGGCGAAGCATTACGAACAATGGGTGATGTATGACGAAGATTTTATGAACTAAAATGAATTTAGCTATTTAAAGACTTCTGAATTTTTGTTACAATGAAGTTGGAGCATTTATTCATGTTTTTAGAACCCTTTTTTGAAAGGGGATTCAGGGAGGTATTATTAATGGAAGTTATTGTTGTAAAAACTCAAGAAGAAGGCGCATTAGCTGCCTTTGAGATTTTTAAACGCGCACACGGCGAAGGAGCAAAAGTGTTTGGACTAGCGACAGGCTCAAGTCCAATTGGGTTATATGAATTACTAAGAAATAGCGATTTAAATTTCTCAGATCGTATCTCAGTGAATTTAGATGAATATGTTGGATTGTCACCGACGGATGAACATAGCTATCATTATTTCATGAAAGAGCAATTATTTAACGCAAAACCATTTAAACATAGCTATTTACCAGACGGATTGGCTGAAGATGTCGATGCAGAAGTCGTTCGCTATGAAAACATTCTTCAAGAAAATCCAGTGGACTTACAATTATTAGGAATTGGAAGTAACGCGCATATCGGGTTCAATGAACCTGGTACACCGTTCACACAACGCACGCATAAGGTTCATTTAACAGAATCAACGATCGAAGCCAACAAACGTTTCTTTGAAAAAGAAGAAGACGTGCCACGCTACGCTTATTCAATGGGATTACAATCCATCATGGATGCCAAAGAAATCGTGTTAATTGCATTCGGGCCTAAGAAAATCCATGCGATTAAAGGATTAGTGGAAGGTCCTATCACAGAGGAAGTTCCAGCAAGTATCTTACAAAAACATCCAAAAGTGACAGTTATTTGTGATGAAGCAGCTGCAGAATTATTAACAAAATAAATATAAAAATGAGGCGCCTTCCGGGTAATGGAAGGCGTATTTTTTTGTCTTCAATACCGCTAAAAATTAACATATTTGTTAATTAACAGTTATGTTAATTGCTAGTTTTCAAAATTTTTTCTGAAAACTTTTGGGAAACCGAAAAAAGTACTTGACGAAATGGATTTTTTAGGGTAACCTAACAATTGTAGAATCTACATATTTTGAAAGGATGAATTCATTGATTACGATTAAAAATGTTGGGGTATCGTATGCGATGCAACCACATGTTTTAAAAGATTGTAATGCAACCATTGAAGGACCAACTATTACCGGAATTATTGGGCCCAATGGTGCAGGTAAATCAACATTATTAAAAGCAATATTAGGACTTATTCAATCATCAGGAGAAGTTCTGATTGATGGAGAACCCACAAAAAAAGTATTACAGAAAATCGCCTATGTCGAACAAAAAAGCCACATTGACTTTACATTTCCAATCACCATTCGTGAGTGCGTTGCTTTAGGAAGAACTGTTAAAAAGAAACCATTGCAACGATTGACGAAAGAAGATTGGGAAAAGGTCGATGCAGCCATTGAAGAAGTGGGATTAACTGATTTAGCATCTCGCCAAATCGGGGCTCTTTCTGGTGGTCAATTCCAACGTGTGCTATTAGCACGTTGTATGGTTCAAGAAGCACAATATATATTCCTTGATGAACCATTTGTAGGGATTGATATGCTTAGTGAGAAAGTCATTATGACGATTATCCGTAAATGGAAAGAGGAAGGAAAGACTATTTTAATGGTTAACCATGACTTATCGAAGGTGAAAGAATACTTTGACCAGGTGATTCTTGTCAAACACGCGATTGTAGCCTCTGGGAAAACAGAAGACGTATTCATTAAGAAATACTTAGATGATGTATACGGCGGTAGTGTGTATATTCCACAAGGGGGTGAGCAACATGCATAATTTCTTTGAAGGATTAATGGAATTCCATTTTCTACAAAATGCGCTTGTTTCAGCAGTCGTGATTGGTGCGGTTGCCGGAATTTTAGGATGCTTCATCATTTTAAGAGGGATGTCATTAATGGGGGACGCTATCTCTCACGCGGTATTACCGGGTGTAGCGTTGTCGTTTATTTTAGGCATTAACTTCTTTATTGGAGCCCTCGTGTTCGGGTTATTAGCATCGTTCCTAATTGCGTTTGTGAATCAAAATAGTACTATCAAAGGCGATACCGCGATTGGGATTACCTTTAGTTCGTTTTTAGCGTTGGGAGTTATTTTGATTGGTGTGGCGAAGAGTTCAACAGATTTATTCCATATTTTATTCGGGAATATTTTAGCCGTACAAGATATTGATTTACTCATTACATTGGTGGTGAGCGTGATTGTAGTCGTCGTTATTTTAGCGTATTTTAAAGAATTACAAGTAACGAGTTTTGATCCAGTCTTCGCTCAATCTACAGGGATGAATGTACAGTTTTATCATTACTTATTGATGTTCCTATTAGCACTAGTAGCCATTACGGCAATGCAAAGTGTAGGGACAGTCATGATTGTGGCACTACTAATTACCCCTGCAGCAACAGCGTATTTATATTCAAATCGTCTGAAAACAATGCTGATTTTAGCCGCAACATTTGGCACATTGTCATCGATTTTAGGACTCGTGATTGGATATACGTTTAACATCGCTATTGGATCAACCATCGTATTAACAGCAGCAGCACTTTTTGTCGTAAGTTTTATCGTTTCACCAAAACAAAGAGAAAGAAGGAAATCTCATGAATAGCATGAAGAAATTTTTAGTAGCTACTCTTGTTGTCTTAGGGATTGCAGGATGCGCTACTGGTAAAGAGAATAGTTCTCAAACAACATCTGCAACAGCAGAAAGCAAAAAAATACAAGTAGTGACAACAAACTCTATTATTTATGATATGACAAAAAATATCGCTGGCGATTTAGTGGATTTACATAGTATTGTTCCAGTAGGGCAAGACCCTCACGAGTATGAACCTCTACCAGAAGATGTTCAAAAAGTTCAAAAAGCAGACTTGATTTTCTATAATGGAATTAACTTAGAAAATGCTGAAGATGCATGGTTTACAAAAATGGTTAAAAATGCAGGTAAAGTTGCAGATAAAGACTATTTTGCAGTAAGTGATGGTGTTGATGTAATTTACCTTGAAGGGGCAAATGAAAAAGGTAAAGAAGACCCTCACGCATGGTTAAATATCGAAAATGGTGTGATTTATGCTAAAAACATTGCAAAACAATTAATCGCAAAAGATCCAAAGAACAAAGAAACATATGAAAAGAATTTAGCAGCTTATGTTGAAAAGCTAGAAGCGTTAGATAAAGATGCTAAACAACGTATCGCAAAAATTCCTGAAGAAAAACGTTTAATCGTAACAAGTGAAGGCTGTTTCAAGTACTTCTCTAAAGCTTATGATATTAAATCAGCGTATATCTGGGAAATCAACACAGAAGAAGAAGGAACTCCAGAACAAATCGCAAACTTAGTACGTCAATTACGTGCGTCAAAAGTTCCATCATTATTCGTAGAAAGTAGTGTGGATGACCGTCCAATGAAGACTGTTTCTCAAGAAACTGGTCTACCAATCTTCTCAACAATCTTCACTGACTCTATTGCAGAAGCAGGAAAAGATGGAGACAGCTACTACAGCATGATGAAATGGAACCTAGATAAAATCATTGAAGGTTTAAGCAAATAGTGAATCGGGGCTCCTGGGAAACCGGGAGCTCTTTTGTTTTGAGTTTTGAATGAGAATAACAAACAGCGAGGTGAAGAAGAATGAATAAATTTTTAAAAGTGATGTTTATCTTATTAATCATTGCGATGACAGGAGCAATGATTTTCCAAATTTTCTTTCCAGAGGTGATGGGCGCACATTCGGGATACGGAGTTGCAGTCGGTTGGCAAAGGGAAATCGGCTTTTGGAACTTAGCCGTCCTTATGATATTAATTGCCGTAAATGTGAAGTATGATTGGTTTTATTTGCGAGTGGTATTGGCAGCACTGATGGTTGGAGGAATTGGCATTGGAACCAATCATCTGTTAACGTATTTAGCTCAGGCTTCTTCAGTAAATCTCGTTGGAGCCATTGAAAACTACCTTCTTGTTGTGGGATGGGCAGTTGGTTGGTATCTTCAAGACAAAATGGAAAAGATGAATCCGTAGGGTTTATCTTTTTTTTTGCAAATTTACACTCGCCAGTTGACAATCGAAAAGAATGGGTCTAAAATACAAAACAACTTAAGAACATAAATTCATTGACAAAGAGAGTACAGAATTTTGGAGTCGCAAGCGAGATGAGGTAGAGTGGAAGCTCATTGGATAAGAAATTCTGGAAGCGCACTTTGTAGAAAAGATGGGGAAATCAAGTAGCCATCTTCGCAGAAATCTGCGTTAACAAGGAAAAGGATCGGGAAGCAATTCCCCGTCAAAATAGAGTGGTACCACGACAGACATCGTCTCTTATGCTATTTGCATAAGAGGCGTTTTTATTTTATAAGGAGGTTTCAAATGAAGAAAATCATAGCGATGCTCATCGTGCTTGTCGGCTTTTTAGCTTCGTGCACGAATCAAGTAACAACAGAAAATAGTACAGGGTCAGCGGTTTTAGACCGTATTTACAAAAAGCAAAAAATCGTCATCGGAACGACAGCGGACTATCCGCCGTTTGAATGGCATTATATTAATGACGGTAAAGACTCTGTTGTCGGAATCGATATTGATATCGCCAATGCCATTGGTGAAGCGCTGGGGGTAGAAGTAGAGATTCGAGAGATGGAATTTAACTTCTTGATTGCTGCGATGAAGTCAGGGAAAGTAGACCTCGTTCTTGCAGGAATCACACCAACCGAAGAGCGTAGTAAGGAAGTAGCATTCACGAATATTTACTATGATTCACATATGGTAGCGGTCGTGAAGAAGACAGATGCCGATAAGTTCACGTCGCTAGATAGCTTCAATGGCGCAAATGTTGGAGCGCAAAAAGGAACCTCTCAAGAAGGCATTGTAAAAGATACACTGACAGGCGCAACGCTCACGTCACAACCGAAAAATCCAACCTTGATTTTAGCCTTGCAACAAGGAAAACTCGATGCGGTGATTATGGATAATATTGCAGCGGATGAATTCGTGAAGGCGAATAATGACATCACCGTCGCTTCGGTAGAAATCCCAAGTGAAGATGCCGGAACTGCAGCCGTGGCGCAAAAGGGCAATGAAGTGTTTGTACAAAAAGTACAAGAGGTGCTCGACCAGTTAGAGTCTTCAGGGAAACTAAAAGAATCGATTATTCGCAATACGAATTTAATGTCAGAATAGAAAGAAGGAAAAAGAATGGAATTAATCATTAAATATTGGCCTCTGTTTCTCGAAGGGGCAACGACAACCGTGTTACTGTCATTCTTCTCTGTAATTGTCGGGGTTGGATGTGGAACATTAATGGCGCTCGCGAGACTAAGCACGAACAAGTTCTTGTCAAAAGCTGCGAAGGTCTATATCGACATTATTCGTGGAACACCACTTCTTGTGCAATTGTACTTAGTGTATTTTGGACTCGCGACCGTTCTTGATTTAAACGACTTTGTGTCAGGGGTCATTGCCGTGTCCGTTAATACGACAGCTTATATCGCTGAAATCATCCGTAGTGGGATTCAGTCGGTGGATAAAGGGCAAATGGAAGCCGCTCGTTCAATGGGGATGCCGAAACGAATGGCGATGCGTCAAATTATCTTGCCACAAGCGATGAAAAATATTTTACCGGCCATCGGGAACGAATTTGCGACCTTAATTAAAGAAACATCGATCGTCTCATTAATCGGTATTCACGATTTAATGTACAGCTCGGATACCGTTCGTGGGGCAACCTTTACGGTATTTATTCCACTGTTAATGACGGCGTTCTTATACTTCGTCATGACTACGACGATTGCATTCTTTATGGACAAACTAGAAAGGAAGTTACAAGCCAGTGATTAGAACAGAAGAGATTAAAAAACAATACGGCGACAAGCAAGTCTTAAACGGAATTTCTACTCATATTGAACAAGGGGAAGTGCTCGTGATTATCGGTCCTTCTGGATCAGGAAAATCGACTTTCTTACGTTGCTTAAACTTATTAGAAGAACCCACTAGCGGGAAAGTGTTCTTCAAAGACCAATGCATCAATGAAAAAGGGGTGGACCTCGATAGCGTGCGTCAACACTTAGGCATGGTATTCCAACACTTCAATCTATTCCCGCATTTAACCGTGTTAGAAAATATCACGATTGGACCAATTCAATTGAAGAAAATCGACAAGGCGGTCGCAGAACAAAAAGCGCACGAACTTCTAGAGAAAATGGGTTTAGCCGACAAAGCGGATGTCTATCCAAACTCACTATCTGGGGGACAAAAGCAAAGAGTCGGGATTGCCCGTGCGTTAGCTAACGATCCAGAAGTCCTTTTATGTGATGAGGCTACTAGTGCACTTGACCCTAAGACAACAAAAGATATCTTAAAATTATTAGTAGAAATCAACCAAGAACTAGGATTAACGATTGTGTTAATTACGCATGAAATGCATGTCGTTCGTCAAATTTGCCATCGTGTTGCCGTGATGGAAGAAGGACGAGTAGTGGAAAGCGGAGAAGTGATTGAAGTCTTCAAAAATCCACAACAACCAATTACAAAACAATTCGTGGGAGAAGAACGTGTGGATGATGAAATCGATGAAGTATTCCATCACCTATCAACGTCCCTTCGCCCAGGGGTAGCGGTTCGTATTCAGTATTTAGGCGATCGTACAGGAGATGCGGTATTATCTGAAGCGATTCGTAAACTCGATGCAACGGTATCGATTTTACAAGCGAAGGTAAACATTACGCAAAAAGGGATATTAGGAAGCATGATTATTTTGATTGAGGAAGAGTCTTCAAAAGCAGAAAAAGTCATCGAATATCTCAAACAAGCAGAAATTATCGTGGAGGTGTTAGAGCATGTTTAATCTATTTTTAGCATCAGCAAGCCTAGATGAACTTTTCAGAGAAATGTTTTCGTTCGAGAATGTTGTATGGCCTGATGTCCTTAAAGCCATCAATGAAACTCTCTATATGACCTTCATTCCAACGTTCTATGTATTTGTCATTGGATTAATTTTAGGACTCCTTCTTTTCTTAACAGGAAAGGGGCGCAGTCTTGAAAATAAATGGGTTCATCTGATTTTAGGCGGAATCATTAATATTTTCCGTGCGATTCCATTTATCATTTTACTAACATTGTTGATGCCTTTTACCAAAGCCATCATGTCAACGATTGTAGGGCCTAAAGGGGCAATTCCAACATTGATCATCAGCGCTGCACCATTTTACGCGCGTCTAGTGGATATTGCGTTAAATGAAATCCCATCAGGAGTCATCGAGGCAGCAGAATCGATGGGGGCAAACACTCGTCAAATTATTACAAAAGTGCTGATTCCAGAATCACTTCCAGCACTTGTATCAGGAATTACGGTTACTGCCATTGCGTTAATCGGTTCTACAGCAGTAGCCGGCGTTATCGGTGCGGGTGGGTTAGGAAACTTAGCGTACCTCATTGGTTATACACGAAACAAAGTGGATATCATCTTTGTTGCAACAGTAGCCATCCTTATTTTGGTATTTATTATCCAAATTATTGGTGATAAAGCAGCAAAGGCGATAGATAAGCGATAGTTTCTTTATCTTCCATATTAAATTATGTAAAATAGCAATAGGCTTTGTGTCTATTGCTTATTTTATTGGAGTGTGATTAGATGTCAGGATTAACCGTAAGACTATATGAAGAGTATTTAGCAGATGTTTATAAAAACCGAAAAACCGACCAAGGGCTCTTTATTAAATTAGTCGAAGAAATTGGAGAAGTGGCAGAGCAAATTAGTATTCGCGATGGTCGAAAAGAAGGAGCTACAGAAGAAGTACATGCTGAACTTGGAAAAGAACTAGCAGATGTCATCCATTATACCGTTGCAATTGCTGCAGTAAACGGCATTGATTTAGAAAAAGTCATCTTGGAAAAAGACCTCAGTGCTGCGATTAAATATAACCATACAACGAACTTAACGGAATTTCTTCAAAATACAGCAAAATACGACTAGTTTACAGCAAGAAAACACTTGCTTTCCACCCTTGTTTAGAGTACGATAGGACATGGAAAAGTAAGTGAAATGATGGGTACAGAAAGTTCTGATTGCTGAGAAAGAACCCCCGCTCTTTAACTGAACCTACCAATTAGGTGATTATGAAAATAATCCGGTGAAATCATCGTTATCAATGTTAAAGAGACATTTACAACGTAAGTGTAATTAAGGTGGTACCGCGAGTCATTCGTCCTTTTTAGGGGAGTGGCTTTTTTTATTTCACAAAAAACGAAAAAGGAGTCAAGCAGATGGCAGAAAAAACAAACTTACAAAGAGAAGATTTTTCTAAATGGTATATTCAAACCATTCAAAAAGCAGATTTAATGGACTATTCACCAGTGCGTGGATGTATGATTTTCAAACCAGACGGATATGAAATCTGGGAACATATTCAAGAGGAATTCAACCGTCGTTTCAAAGAAGAAGGCATTCGTAATGCGTACTTCCCAATGTTAATTCCAGAAAGCTTCTTCACAAAAGAAGCAGACCACATTGAAGGATTCGCTCCTGAATTACCATGGGTGACAGAAGCAGCTGGTGAAAAATTAGAAGAACGTTTAGCGCTTCGTCCAACAAGTGAAACAATGATTGGAACAGCTTTTTCAAACTGGATCAATTCATACCGTGATCTTCCATATGAAATCAACCAATGGGCAAACGTATTCCGTTGGGAAAAGAAAACTTTACCATTCTTACGTACTTCAGAGTTCTTATGGCAAGAAGGACATACAGCACATGCAGATGAAGAAGATGCACGTCGCCGTACAATGAGAATGTTAGATATCTACAAAGAAGTTGTAGAAGGCGTATTAGCAGTGCCAGTTTACGAAGGACAAAAAACTCCTTCTGAACGTTTCGCAGGCGCGGTAGATACTTACTCAATCGAAGCGATGATGAAAGACGGTAAAGCCGTTCAAGCGGGAACTTCTCACTACATGGGAACAAAATTCGCTGAAGCGTTCGACATCAAATATTTAACAAAAGAAAACGAACACGTACATGCGCATACAACTTCATGGGGAGTATCGACTCGTTTAATCGGTTCATTAATCATGACTCACGGTGACGAACAAGGATTAGTATTACCTCCAAAAGTAGCTCCAACACAAGTAGTCTTAATTCCAGTTGGACCATGGAAGAAAAATCCAGCCATCTTAGAAAAATTAGAAGAGCTTCAAAAAGAATTGAAAGCTGCTGGATTACGCGTGAAAATCGATGACACTGACAACTCACCAGGATTCAAATTCAATGAGTGGGAATTACGTGGCGTTCCAATGCGTATCGAATGCGGACCTCGCGATTTAGAAAACAATCAAGTGATGACAAAAATGCGTGACTTAGATGAAAAAGTAGCAGTTGGATTCGACGGTTTAGTAGATAGAATCTTAGCAGAATTAGATACAATGCAAGGACGTCTGTTAGAAACAGCTCGTGCAATGCGTGCTTCTAACGAATATACAAACATTGATACTTTAGATGAGTTGAAAGCTCATATCGAAGCGAAACGTGAAGCTGGCGAAGTACCTGGTTGGGTATTAGTTGGTTGGGATGGAACAGAAGAAAGTGAAGCGAAAATCAAAGAAGAAACAGGCTTCACAACTCGTAACATTCCATTTAACGCTCCAGTGAAAAAAGAAAAATGTATCGTAACTGGTAAACCAGCCACTCATACGGTTTGGATTGCTCGTGCATATTAATCGATTAGGAACTAGTTGGTAGGAGGACAAGATTATGAAAATCAATAAGGCCATTCAAGAATTTGTAGATAGTGCGATTGCTTCAGGGTATGTTTCAAAAGAAGACCGTTACTATTTATTAAATCGCGTGCTTTATTTAGTGGGAGAAGAATCTTTTGAAAGTTCGAAAGAGGTGGAGCAACCTTCTTTATTAGATGCGATGGCAAACTTAGTAGAAGCAGCCGTTGAAAGTGGGAAGATTGAAAACGACTCTGAAGAACGTGACTGGTTAGAACAAGAGTTAATGAACCTCGTGATTCCAAAGCCTTCTGAATTGAACCGTTTATTCTGGGATAAATATGAAGAAGGCCCTAAAGTAGCGACCGATGCGTTTTACAAAATCGCACTCGATTTAAACTTAATTAAGGTGAAGGATATCGCTAAAAATATTTCCTTTAATGGAGAAACAGAGTATGGCGATTTAGAAATCACGATTAACTTATCGAAACCAGAAAAAACAAAAGAAGAAATCATCAAAGCGGCGCAGTCGAAGGATTTCAATTATCCTGCTAACCGTCTTTGCTTTGAAAACGTGGGCTACCATGGTCGTATCAACTGGCCAGGTCGTGCTAACCACCGTATTGTCGGAATGGAACTTGGCGGAGAGTCTTGGGGGTATCACTATTCTCCATATGCTTATTATTCTGAGCATGCCATTTTCTTGTCTGAAAACTTAGAACCAATGAAAGTGGATGAGGGAGCGTTTAGTCGACTCCTTGAAATCGTGACACAATTCCCTCATTATTTTGTAGGGTCAAATGCAGGACTTCCAATTGTTGGAGGATCGATTTTAAGCCATAACCACTATCAAGGAGGACGTTACGTATTCCCAATGAACCGTGCTAAAGTTTTGGAAACTGGGATTTCTAAGAAGTTTGACACTGTTGAAATAGAACGCCTTTACTGGCCACTTTCTGCGCTTCGTCTTCGCGGAAATAACCGTGAGGAAGTATTTGAAGTGGCGGTTGATATCTTAAAAGCATGGGAAAACTACGAAAACAAAGATCTTGAAATCTTACGTGAATCAAACGGTGAACCGCATAATGCGATTACGCCAATCGTGCGCCGTCAAGGAGATGCGTATGAGTTTGATTTAGTATTACGTAACAACCGTACAACAGAGGAGTTCCCTGATGGAATTTTCCACCCACATGCGGATGTACAACATATTAAAAAAGAAAATATCGGTTTAATTGAAGTAATGGGGCTTGCGATTTTACCTCCGCGTCTTGAACGTGAACTTCGCGAAGTGAGAGACTATCTCGTTGGAGAAGGAAGTCTTGAAGCAGTTGCAGAAATTCACCAAGAATGGGCGAAAGAATTAAAAGCACAAGCACCAACCAAAGAAACTGTAGACGCATTTTTACAAAAAGCAGTTAGCGCAAAATTCTGCCGCGTGTTAGAATATGCAGGCGTCTTTAAACAAACAAAAGAAGGCCAAGAAGCATTCAGCGCCTTCATGCATGAATTTACGAAATAGTTAGAAAGGAAGTGCCGTATGACAATCCTCGCACTGGATACATCGAATAAGACATTATCGGTCGCTGTAGAACTGACAGACGGTACCATTATTGAACAAACGATTGAGAACACGTTGCAACATAGTGTTCTCCTCATGCCAACCATCGAAGCCGTTTTTAAAGAAGCCGGCATTACAGCAAAAGACTTAACAAAGGTTGTTGTTGCTGAAGGCCCTGGTTCTTATACAGGACTTCGAATTGGCGTTACCGTTGCAAAAACACTTGCGAAGAGTCTGGGGATTCCACTTGTGGGCGTCTCCAGTCTCGACGTCTTTTTACCCAACCTTGCTTCAAAAGTAGAAGTGGGTGAAGTCGTTGTGCCGTTTTTTGATGCTAGACGTGGAAATATTTTCGCAGTAGGTTATCAAAAGACTGACGAAGGCTTTGAAAAGGTGATCGCGGAACAACATATTTCATGGGATGATTTCTTGAAAGTGTTGCCGGAACATGCAGCGGGAGTGACTTTTGTAGGACAATTACAGTCGATTACAAAAGAAGCAATCGTAGAAAAAGGAGCGAGTGAGGCGAAGTGGCTTGAAGGGCCTGACGCGATTCCTCACGCAACATCGCTTATCGAATTAGGAAGAAATAAGGAAGCTGTTGACGCGGACGTCTTCGTCCCAATGTACTTGAAACTGGCAGAAGCAGAAGAAAATTGGCAAGCTGAGCATCCTTTAGAAAAGGGGTCAGTGTATGTGGAACGAGTTTAAAGAACGCTTCATTCAGTGGTTTGAAAAAATCAAAGCACTGTTTTTAGAAGAAGCGCAACAGATGGATCCGATTCGCGACCAGTTTGAGAACTTTGAAAAAAGAGTGATTCTTGGAAATGGTGCGCAGGCTAAAATCAGAATCGGTCTTCCAGAAGATGCCACTCGTATTTTTGAAGTGGAAAAAGCGGCCTATGACGGAGAGTCTCCATGGGCAAAGGATGTTCTTGAAAAAGACGTCGCACATAATCCAGATGCCATTTATATCTTGCTGGAAGTGGAAGAGGAAATCGTTGGTTTCATCGGAGCGAGAACGACAGAGGGAACAGATTTACATATCACGAATGTAGCAGTACTGCACGATTATCGCTTCTTGAATGTCGCAACTTTATTATTGAAAGCATTAGAAAAAATCGCCCGCGCGCTCGACAAGAAAGAAATTACGCTCGAAGCCCGCGTGTCGAATACAAAAGCTATTAAGCTCTATCGTAAAAATGGATACGAGGTTGTTGGTACAAAGGAAAATTACTACACTCCTGAAAATGAAGATGCTGTGGAAATGCTCTATGCATTACCGCCAAAAACGCCGTCTTCATTCCATTCGTCAGAGTATTCATTTACAAGATTACATCCAGCTGATTTAGCAATGGCGGAGGCATTAGTCGCGTTAGTGCAAGAAAACTACGAGCATCCAAATAATTGGAGTGCCGAGAGTTTCCTTGCCGATTTAGAAAATCCAACAAACGCGTATTACGGAGTATGGATGCAACGCCAACTAGTTGGATTCCTTGGAGTCCAAAGCGTATTAGACGAGGCAACGATTACGAATATCGTGATTGCGAAAGACTATCAAGGTAAAGGTCTCGCGCAACGTTTATGGCAAATGGCCTTATACGATTTGAAGCAAAAAGACGTGAAAGTTGTTTTCCTAGAAGTGCGTGAAAGCAACAAGCGTGCTCAATATTTATATGAAATTCTTGGGTTCGAAGCCTTCCACACGAGAAGCGATTATTACAGTGACCCAGTTGAAGATGCGATTGAATATCGCTTAGAAATTGAACAAAGATAGGAGGAGCAATATGAAAGAAACATTGATTCTAGCAATTGAAAGTAGTTGTGATGAGACAAGTGCTGCCGTGATTCAAAACGGAAACACCATCCTTTCAAATATTGTAGCCTCTCAAATTAAAAGTCATATGCGTTTTGGTGGAGTTGTGCCAGAGATTGCCAGCCGCCATCACGTCGAACAAATTACACAAGTCATCGACGAAGCCCTTGCAAAAGCAGGTAAAACGTTGGATGACATGGACGCCATCGCGGTGACGTATGGTCCTGGACTAGTAGGAGCCCTTCTGATTGGGATTTCCGCAGCGAAAGCCTTGGCACTTGCGAGTGGAAAACCACTGATTGCAGTGAACCACATGGCAGGACACATTTACGCCAACCAACTCGTGGAACGTTTGCAATTTCCATTAATGGCGCTTGTCGTAAGTGGTGGACATACAGAACTAGTGTATATGCCAGAAGATGGCGAGTTCCAAATTATCGGTGAAACAAGAGATGATGCTGCAGGGGAAGCGTACGATAAGATTGGCCGTATTTTGAACTTGCCTTATCCTGGTGGAAAGAAAATGGACGAACTAGCTCATCTAGGAACGGACACTTATGACTTCCCACGTGCGATGATTCATGAAGACCACTTCGATTTTAGTTTTAGTGGATTGAAATCAGCGGTCATCAATCGTGTGCATAACGCGAAACAAAAAGGCGAAGAGATTGTCCCTGAAGATTTAGCCGCAAGTTTCCAAGCCAGTGTCGTAGAAGTACTTGTTGAAAAAACAAGACGCGCGCTTGAAGCGTATCCTGTAAAACAATTCGTGTTAGCAGGAGGAGTGGCAGCTAATAAGGGCCTTCGTACAGCGATGACGCAGATGATGGAAGAGCACTACCCAGCAGTCACATTCTCCATTCCGCCATTATCACTTTGCGGGGATAATGCAGCGATGATTGGTGTTGCAGCCTATACAAAATACATGCAAAAAGACTTTGCAAATATGGATTTAAACGCAATTCCCGGACTTGAATTAGGGGATGAATAAAACTATTGCAAATTCAATTTGAGCATGTTATTATATTCGTGTTGCATTATGCATGCGAAAATAAATAACTCTGGATTAGCAAATAATTCAGGGCAGGAGGAATAGAAATGAAACAAGGAATTCACCCAGAATATCGTCCAGTAGTTTTCATGGATACAACTACAGGATTCAAATTCTTATCAGGTTCAACAAAGACTTCAAGTGAAACAGTTGTATGGGAAGACGGAAACGAATACCCATTACTACGTGTGGAAATCACTTCTGATTCTCACCCGTTCTACACAGGTCGTCAAAAATTCACTCAAGCAGACGGACGTGTGGATCGTTTCAACAAAAAATACGGTCTCAAATAAGAACTTTACAAACTCTCTCACTTCGAGAGAGTTTTTTTGTGCGTTCAAAAGTTCCGCCAAGGGCGGCGATTATGGTATTAGCAGGAATGGTGCTAGAAAGAGAATTCTTATTATCAGCCATTGTTTATTGAAACAAAATAGCGGGATACCGGAGAAAGCCTCGAAGTCTTTCTCCTTCGAAGCCTCAAACAAGCCGTAATGGATAAAATCCATAACGGCTTTTAATTCGCATTCGATATGATTCCCCGCTATGGTTTCAATAAATGTCTGATAAGCGAATTCTCTTTTAATGTTTTTGTGCAATACCATAATCTCCTTCTTGGCATAAAACTCTACTCGAGGAGAGAGT
>CALJSD010000029.1 GCA_937976325.1 uncultured Carnobacterium sp. | reverse complement strand
GTTGACTATTACTAAACTTAATGTATAATGGTCTTTGTGTTAGTAAACAATTAGTTTAAAAGGAGAAGACAATGGAAATCGGTCATCAATTGCGTGCCCTCCGTATTCAAAAGGGTTTAACGCAAGAAGAGTTAGCAGAGAGAACAGATTTGTCAAAGGGATATATCTCGCAATTAGAGAATGATTTGAGCTCGCCATCAATGGATACGTTCTTTGATATTCTTGA
The DNA here is from genome assembly GCA_937976325.1 of uncultured Carnobacterium sp. Taxonomy (GTDB): domain Bacteria; phylum Bacillota; class Bacilli; order Lactobacillales; family Aerococcaceae; genus Granulicatella. The sequence goes on along the minus strand of CALJSD010000029.1, from coordinate 838 downwards.
AGTGTTGGGATGCCCTGCAGCGGACTTTTTCGATGAGGGGCCAGAAGAGGCGCTCACGATTTACCGCGAAGAGGATATGACGATGATGGAAGACGCCAAGCACCAAACGACGGTCACGTGGCTCAATCCAGACTCGAACGAGCATGAGATGGAACCCGTTATTCTAGAATTTGCCGTTGGGGGAGCGTACAAGACGTTCCAACCATCACTTTCAGAAACATTTGGGTATGTGCTCGAAGGTTCGATTCAGGTCAAAGTCGGTAAACAAGTTGAAGTAGTTTCCAAGGGAGAGTCCTTCTATTTTGAGGCGAAAGCCAAACACCAAATTAGCAACGCCGCTAAGACAACATCGAAAGTTTTAGTCGTGGCGACAGATTCATATTTATAATTAAGAAAGTTAGGTGCTAGCAATGTCAAACAACACAATTATCTCATTTGAGAATGTGAACAAATTTTATGAGGACACTCATGTTTTAAAAAATATCAACTTCGAAATCGAAAAAGGAAAATTCTATACATTACTAGGGCCTTCGGGATGCGGTAAAACAACAATCTTGCGTATCATTGCTGGATTTACAGATGTATCAAACGGAAAAGTGACTTTAAACGGGGCAGACGTTACTAACCTTCCACCAAACAAACGTAAAGTGAACACTGTTTTCCAAGACTACGCATTATTCCCACATATGAACGTATTCGAAAACATCGCGTTTGGATTACGCTTAAAGAAAACTCCAGAAAATATCATTAAAGAAAAAGTGGCAGACGCTTTAAAAATGGTGCAATTATCAGGCTACGAAAATCGTGAAATCTCACAAATGTCTGGTGGACAACAACA
>CALJSD010000028.1 GCA_937976325.1 uncultured Carnobacterium sp. | reverse complement strand
ATGACTTCTCCTGTTCCTGAAACAAGTAACACTTGTTCTTTATTCATTACGATTAACATCGCTTCTAATTTTTGTAAACCACGGTCACTTCTCCATTGCTTCGCCATTTCAATAGCGGCACGTTGTAAGTTCCCTTTAAATTGTTTGAGTTTATCTTCAAACATTTCCTCTAAAGTAATCGCATCAGCCACCCCTCCTGCAAATCCAACAAGTACTTGATTGTCGAAAATACGACGGATTTTACGAGCTGTTCCTTTCATAATCACTTTTTCACCCATTGTTACTTGACCGTCACCAGCCATCGCAACTTGGTTATCTTTTTTTACTGCACAAATTGTAGTCATGATTTTCCTCCATTGTTCTTATTAAAGGCACTTGCATCAAATTCACTCTTCCCAGCTTTAGACCTTGGAAAATATAATTGGTAATTTTGTTGAAGAGCTTCTTTTGTCACATGTGTATAAATTTGAGTCGAACTAAGACTCACGTGTCCTAAAAGTTCTTGCACTGTTCTCATATCCGCACCGTTATTTAACAAATGAGTCGCAAACGTGTGTCTAAGCATGTGCGGATGAATTTTAAGGGTCAGTCCACTTTCTTGAATCAGTTTTTCTAAAATATAACGAACCCCATTCGTTGTAAGTGGGTCTCCTAAATGATTTACAAATACATAAGAATGGTCTTTTCGTTCTTTCGCCATCAAGTCTTTTCGTCCTTCTTCAAGATACGTCTCTAAGGCCGTTCTTGCAAAGTCACCAATTGGAACATAGCGTTCTTTCGATCCTTTACCGATAACGAGGATAATGCTATTTTCAAGGTCTAATTGCTCAAGAGTTAAATTCGTTAACTCACTGACACGCATACCTGTAGCATATAATACTTCTACTAGAGCTTTATTACGTTGGTCTAAAGACTGATTTCCATCGATTGAATCGATAAATTTTTCAATTTCATCTTCATAGAAAAATTCTGGTAAGCGCATTTTACCTTTCTTGTAACTGATAGACGCAAAAGGATTTGTTTCTACGATGCTTCTTTCAACAAGAAAATGATAAAACGAACGTAAACTCGAAAGAAAACGAGAAATACTCGAACGATTATAGTTTTCGCGGTGCAATACACCAAGATAAATTCGAACATCAACGACTGTGACATCATTCCAAGAATGAATTGGAACTTCTATCAAATAGTCATAAAAATGTTGAATATCACGGTCATACGCATGAATCGTCTCTGGCGAATAACGTCGTTCAACTTTTAAATACGTTAAAAAATCTTGCATTTCGTTCTTCATCGTCTTCCTCCTATCGTTAACTTTATCACAGAAAGCACTTTCTTACAACCGAATTGTCAAAATAATTACGACAATTAATACAAATTTAATAAACAGGATGTGAGACATCGCGCTTAGAAATGGAACGTTGGACCGGAATACCGTAAACGGTCTATAAGACCGTGCGGATATTTCGGGAAACGCACGCCATTTCTGCGATGGCGAACTCAACTACACCAGGATACGAGGGCGAACGCTCAGGATGGCAGAAAGACAGAAGTATGTCTTCTTCTGAGCCCTCCAAAC
>CALJSD010000027.1 GCA_937976325.1 uncultured Carnobacterium sp. | reverse complement strand
TCTTACAGACCGCTTACGGCTAAACTGCGAACCGTCATCGCCTATAAGCGCCTTTTCTCACATCCTGGCTTTTACTTAGTAGCTTTTTTCTCTAAATAGTCACCGATTGCTTGGCAGGTGAAGACGATAATTAACATGATAATTGTAGCTACCACGATAACGTCTCCTTGGAATCGGTTATAACCTCGTGAGATGGCTACGTTACCGATACCGCCGGCACCAAACGCTCCGGCCATGGTTGTTAAACCAATTAAGCTGATAATTGTTAGTGAGCTTGCACGGATTAAGCTTGGCAAGCCTTCTTTTAAGTACACGCGGAAGATAATTTCTAGCGGTGTACATCCCATCGCTTCACTCGCTTCGATAACCCCTTTATCTACTTCGGTCAGCGCTAACTGCACTTGACGAGAATAGAACGGAACGGTTGCGAATACTAGCGGGACAATCGCTCCAGGAATACCGATAGTAGTTCCTACGATTGCACGAGTTACTGGAATCAGTAACATGGCAAGAATGATAAATGGAATTGAACGGAATAAGTTCACGACTTTATCCAGTACCAAGTACAATCCTTTATTTTCAAGGATGTTTCCTTCACGCGTAACAACTAGCGTCACACCTAAAGCAATCCCTAAGATACCAGCGATTATTCCAGTTAACCCAACCATGATTAATGTATCAATTGTTGCTTTTTGAATTTCCGCCCATACTTTTGCGTCGATGTTTGGAAACCAAGTTTTAAAATCAATAAAGGCTAATAAATTCATCTTAGGCACCTCCCTTTTCTTCTAAGACTTCTACTGAAACGCCTTGTCCTTTAATGTAAGAAAGTGCACTTTCGATACTTGCTTGTTCACCAGATAGACCAACCAATAATGTTCCTACTGGAGTTTCTTGGATGATTTCCACGTTGGCGAATAAGATATTCGCTGCCACTTGGAATTGTGTCGATAATTTCGTAATCAACGGTTCCCCTGTTGAAGCTCCGACGAATGAAATTTTCACTAAGTAGTCTCCCTCTTTCAGATTCAATAACTGTTCGTGGGAGAGAACCGTTTCAATTCCTTGGTTGATATGAGTTGCTGTATCGATGAAGTCTTTTGTTAAGTTACGTTGTGGGTTTGTAAAGATATCAAGCACTGTTCCTTGCTCAATCACTTCACCGTCTTCCATTACGGCAACCTTATTACAAATTTCTTTAACGACTTGCATCTCATGTGTGATAATCACAATAGTAATTCCTAATTGCTCATTAACCTTCTTCAATAACTCTAAGATTGAGTATGTTGTTTTAGGGTCAAGCGCACTTGTCGCTTCGTCACAGAGCAATACGTCTGGGTCGTTGGCTAACGCACGGGCAATCGCCACACGTTGTTTTTGTCCCCCAGATAGTTGGCTTGGATAGCTGTTTGCTTTATCTTCAAGGCCAACAAGTTGTAAGAGAGAATCTACTTTCTCTTTAATCTCTGCTTTCGTTAACTTCACCAATTTTGGTTCAGCGTTTGGATCAAGAGGTTTCCCTTCTTCTCCTTCTTCTACTTTAGGCTTCTTCGCTTTTTTCAATGGGAAAGCGACGTTGTCAAATACGCTTAAAGTATTCATCAAGTTGAAGTGTTGGAAAATCATCCCAATTTTCTTACGCGCGTCACGCAATTCATTTGGTTTTAATTTCAATAAATCAACACCATTGACTTCGACATTTCCACTAGTTGGACGTTGAAGTAAGTTAATGGTACGAACTAGAGTACTTTTACCAGCACCACTATATCCGATAATTCCATAGATATCCCCGTCTTCCACATCGACAGAAACATTTCGAACGGCATTTACGACTTTCTTACCTTGCGTAAAGGTCACGTCGATATTTTCTAATTTAATCATGTGTGCTCCTTTCTTTTGTTCAAACAAAAATCGCCCCCTCACTAACATGGGTTAGCAAAAGGACGAGTCAAATTCTCGTGTTACCACCTTTGTTTATAGTATTCTCACAAATACTATCTCAGTCTGTTTCAATCAAAACAGAAAGCTATATCGGGCTTACCCGTAACCGTCTAATCATTCAACGATTAACACTCCGAGGCCATCTTCAAAGCTTTTACTAATGTCTCTTCTCACCAACCGAGACTCTCTACTGAAAAGTTCCACTTTTACTCTTCTCATCAACGTGTCTTATAAACATGTTAATAGGATACCAGCAAACCACCTTCTAGTCAATTACCACTTTTTTATCACCAGTTATAACTATTGGTTATACCGGATTAAAAACTACTATATAATAGCTAACATTTTTCTACCCTTCTATTTTCTTGTACAATGATACTGACAACCTCGAAAGGAGCTTTCCTATGAAACCAGAATTAATTCCTTATAAAACAATGCCGACTTGGACGGCAGAAACATTACCAGAGCCGTTTAGAAAAATGCACAATACAAAAGTAGGTACTTGGGCACACCTCACAATTTTAGAAGGCGCGCTTACTTTTTACGAACTAGACGAAGAAGGGAATGTTTTAGCGGAGCATCTCTTTACAAAAGAGTCTGAGATTCCATTCGTCGAACCTCAAGCATGGCACCGCGTTTCACCAGCGAGCGACGACTTAAAGTGCTACCTCACTTTTTACTGTACGCCTGAAGATTATTTTGCTAAAAAATACGACCTCACTCGTACTCACTCAGAGGTTATTGAGGCTACACCGAAGTTTCCAAAAGGAAAAGTACTCGACCTTGGTAGTGGCGAAGGACGAAATAGCTTGTACTTGGCGAAAAAAGGATTCGATGTAACTTCGCTCGACATCAACTCAATGAGCCTTGCGAAATTAGCACAGATTGCAGAAGCGGAAGGGCTTAATATCGATATTCAGCCATATAACATCGAGAGTGCCGATATTCCAGGAGGACTCTATGACGTCATTATTTCAACAGTGGTCTTAATGTTTGTAGATCCGTATACAATTCCGGATGTGATTGAAAATATGCAGTCTCATACAGCACCTGGCGGGTTCAACTTAATCGTGGCTGCCATGTCGACAGAAGACGCGCCATGCCCAGTGAACTTCCCTAAGACATTTGCAAGCTGCGAGTTAAAAGACTATTACGCTGGCTGGACATTGCATAAATATAATGAAGATTTTGGCCAACTCCATAAAACAGATGAGAACGGCAATCGCATTAAGATGAGATTTGTGACACTATTAGCCGAGAAATAAGGATGCGAGCAATCGCGCTCAGAAATGGAACGTTGGACTCGAACGACGGAAGGAACGTGAAACGTTCTGCGGACGTTTGAGGAAACGCACGCCATTTCTGCGATTGTGAGCTCAACTACACAAGATAAAAGAAAGGACATCAGCAAATTTGCTGATGTCCTTTTTGCTCACATCCTGGTGTAGTTGAGCTCGGAAAGGCATAGGCTCAAGCCTTTCCACACATCCTGGAGTTGAGTTCGTCTTCGCAGAAATCGCGTCCACTTCCCAAACCATACGCACATCGTTTTTAACGATGCTTGCGTTGGTTTGGTCCAGTGGTCGATTTCTGACCGCGAAGACTCACATCCTGCTTTAAAAAAGAGTCTGAAACTGTTGCTTCAGACTCTTCGTGTAGTAGAATCTTACCCGTTTACTAAGTTTGATAAGATACCATTAATAAATTTCGCTGATTTTTCGTCACTGTATGTTTTTGCGATTTCAATTGCTTCGTTTAACGCTACAGTTTGTGGAACTTCTAATTCTGGAGAAGTCATTTCGAAGATAGCTACTCGCATGATGATTAAGTCTAAACGGACGATACGGTTTAGCTTCCATCCTTTTAAGTACTTTTCGATTAACGCGTCAATTTTCTCGACGTTATTTTGAACTCCTCGTACTAATGCTATGCTGTACGCAATTTCTGGAACTTCGTTAAGTAACTCTTCTTCCGTAATTGCTTCGATAGAATAAGGTGAATCTTCTGAGCATTCCAACGCAAGACTAAGCGCATCTACAATGTGCATTTCAGGCGACACATCTAGTTGATATAAGGCTTGAATGGCCAATACTCGTAGTGCTCGTCTTTTTAATGGTTTACGACTCACTATTCATCCCCCAATTCAAATAATTCAGCATCTTCGTGATGCACTGGTAAAATTTCTTGAACGTGAACATTCACTTGTGAAATCACTAATTCACAGCTGAATAATAATTGTTCTTTAATTTTGTTTTGCAATAATAGAGCTGTTTTTGGAATTGAAACACCGTAATCTACATTTCCGTAAATATCAATTACGAATGATCCATTTTCTTCAGTTAAATAAGCCCCTTTAGATAATTGTTTTCCACCAAAAATAGTGTTTAAGAATCCAGGAACTGGATAGAAGCCTTCCACTTGTGCAGCTACAATCCCAGCAATGCTTTCGATAACTTCAGGAGCAATCTCAATTGCACCTAGTTCTTGTTCTTTAGAATATGTTTTATTTTGTTCCATTTTGTAACCTCCCTGTTTGATAGAAAATTACTCATAAAAAGATTTTCCAATTCTCATTTAGTTTACCATGAAACAGCTATTCTCACAACTACCGTCTATTTTAGAGAATAATGAGTTCACGAGGTACTTTTTGAATCACTTCGCCACCAGTTTCAGTAATAATAATATCGTCTTCGATACGAACGCCACCGATACCTGGTAAGTATACTCCTGGTTCATTTGTAATCACGTTTCCTGGAACAAATGCTTGTGTCGCAATACGAGAAACATTTGGTGCTTCGTGAATTTCAAGACCAATACCATGTCCTGTTGAGTGAGTGAAGTATTCGCCATAACCACGGCTAGCAATGTAGTCACGAGCAATCTTGTCTAATTCTACCCCTGTTTTACCAGGACCGGCTGCTTCGCTTACTTTTAGTTGAGCTTGTAGAACAACATCGTGGATTTCTTTTAATTGGTCGATTGGTTCACCAACAGCAATTGTTCTAGTCATATCAGATACATAACCGTTGTAGTAGCAGCCAAAGTCAAGAGTTACTAAATCTCCAGTCTCGATTACTTTTGGACTCGCTACCCCGTGAGGCATTGAAGAACGAACACCACTTGCGATAATTGTATCAAATGAAACACCGCTTGCTCCAAGTCCGCGCATATAGAAGTCTAATTCATTTGCTACTTGGATTTCAGTTACGCCTGGTTTGATGAAATCTAAGATGTGTAAGAATGCAGCGTCTGAGATACGGCAAGCTTCACGAATGGTTTGGATTTCTCCTGCATCTTTTACTTCACGAATTTTTTCTACAATGTTTTGTGTTGGAATTAACGCTGTATCAAACGCATCTTCGAAGATTTCTAGTTGAGAAACTGAAACATGATCTGCTTCAAATCCAACAAATTTTAAGTTGTTTTCACGAATGATTTTTTCAAACGCTGGAACCCAACCTGTCTTATGTTCAATAACATGGAATCCTTTCGCTTGTTGTTGTGCTTGTTGTGTGTAACGTGCATCTGTTACAAAATAAGCATCTGTCAACGTGATTAATGCAAACCCTGTTGTTCCTGTAAAGTTTGCTAAATAACGTAAATTGTATGGGCTATAAACGATAAGTCCATCAATTTCTTGTTCTTTCATGGAATTTCTTACTTTTTCTAAACGTGTCATAAATTGTTCCCTCCAATGAAAATGATAACTCTAGTATAACAAAAAAGAGCCTAACAAAAAAGTCAGGCTCCTTGGAATTTTCATCAAATTCTAATATTGATTAAATCGCTCTAAACGTTGGCTTACAATTTCTTCTTTCGATTTCTGTGACCACTCATTTAATTGAACTTCTAATTGTTCTCTCATATCTAAAGCAATCTCTTCATTTGTCTTTTTCTTTTCTGGAATAATGCGGTCTACAATCTTTTGCGCCAACAAATCCTTACTTGTAAATTTCATAAGTTCAGCGGCTTGACTGGCTTTAGAACCATCTTTCCACAAGATGGATGCAAATCCTTCTGGAGAAAGAATTGAATACATCGCATATTCCATCATCCAGACTTCATTGGCAACAGCAAGCGCTAATGCTCCACCACTTCCGCCTTCACCACAAAGGATGGCAATGATTGGAACTTTCAAGTGGCTCATAATACGAAGATTATCCGCAATAGCTTCACCGATACCACGTTCTTCTGCAGTGGCCCCGCAGAAAGCACCAGCTGTATTAATAAACGTCACAACAGGACGATTAAACTTCTCGGCTTGTTTCATTAAACGTGCACTCTTACGGTATCCTTCTGGATGGACTTGACCAAAGTTTGTCTTCAAGTTTTCTTGAAGCGTATGCCCCTTCTCCATCCCAATCACTGTAACAGGTTTGCCGTTTAATGTCGCAATTCCACCTACAAGGGCTTTATCATCGGCGTAGTAACGGTCACCGTGTAATTCAATAAAGTCGTCAAATACGGCGTTAATCCATTCTTTTGTGGTTGGACGTTTCACATCACGTGCCAACGCAACAATTTTCATTGGTTTCATGCATTCGACCCCTTTCCATGAAGGACAAGTAGACGATGAATCATCTTCTTCATTTCTTTACGGTGAACAACCGCATCGATAAATCCTTGTTCAAGAACTGTTTCCGCTTGTTGGAAATCATCTGGAAGTTTTTGGTTCATGGTTTGTTCCACAACACGTTTTCCAGCAAATCCAACGATAGCTTTTGGTTCTGCTAAAATAATGTCGCCTTGCATCGCAAAGCTTGCAGTGACGCCTCCTGTAGTTGGATCCGTCAATACTGTTAAATAGAATAATCCAGCTTGATGGTGTTCCTCCACAGCTCCTGAGATTTTCGCCATTTGCATTAGAGAAAAGATTCCTTCTTGCATTCTGGCACCACCCGAAGCGGTAAAAATCACAACTGGCAATTGGCGTTTAATTCCCTCTTGGAAAGCCTTCGTGATTTTCTCACCAACGACTTGTCCCATTGACCCCATCATGAAGAAAGAGTTCATGACGCAGCAAATAAAGGATTCTTCCCCAATCGTTGCCACACCGACTGTTACAGCTTCATTTTCTTTGGCTACTTTTGAGGCTTTCTCCAATTTCGCTTCGTACCCAGGAAAGGCTACATCCACTTTTGGTTTTTCATCCTCAAAAAGTTCTTGGAAAGTATCTACCGTAATGGCTAATCGTTCAGCCGCATTAATTCTAAAATGAGCATCACAGTGCGGACAAACTTTTAAGGATCCTAAATCCTCTTTGTAGACAATCTTGTCACAAGAAGGACATTTCACCCATTTCCCATCCGGAACTGTAGGTAACTCAGACTGTTCAGATAAGTCTACTTTGGTACGATTAATAGTGATATACGACCGTTTTCTAAACAGACCCATCTAATCACTCCTTTACTAAATCATTCTATTTCTCTTTTGGTTGATTCCAGTGTTTCAAAAATTCAGTTTCAACATACGCAGTTGTATAGTCCCCACGTCTAAATGCTGGTGAATCTAATAAATCTTCAACGAATTCTTGGTTGGTATCGACACCTTCTACCACGAGTTCAAAAAGCATACGTTTCATGCGAAGAATCGCTTCTTCACGTGTTTTACCGTGCGCAATTAGTTTCGTTAACATTGAATCGTAGAATGGTGGGATTTGATACCCTGTATACAATGCGGATTCAATACGAACGCCCATGCCACCAACAGGTTGGTGTAAAAACGTTACTTTCCCTGGAGAAGGACGGAAGCCTTCAAATGGATTTTCAGCATTTAAACGACATTCAATCGCATGCCCTTTAAAAGTAATATCCTCTTGTGTAAATGGTAATGGTTCTCCTGCAGCAATCTTAATTTGTTGTTGCACAAGATCCACATTCGTAATCATTTCCGTAATCGGATGTTCTACTTGAATACGCGTGTTCATTTCCATGAAATAGAAATGTTTTTCTTCATCTACAAGAAACTCAATTGTTCCTGCATTTTGATAACCGACTGCTTTAGCAGCACGTACAGCAGCCTCTCCCATTTCTCTTCTAAGTTGAGAAGAAAGAGATGGACTAGGTGCTTCTTCGATAATCTTTTGATTTTTACGTTGAAGCGAACAGTCACGCTCTCCTAGGTGAACTACATTTCCGTGTTGATCGGCTAAAATTTGAAATTCAATATGTTTGGCTGGATAAATAATACGTTCCATGTACACATCGGCATTCCCAAAGGCTTGTAGGGCTTCTTGACGCGCAGTCACAAATTGATGTTCAAATTCTTCAACTGTTTCAACACGACGAATCCCTTTACCTCCACCACCGGCAACCGCCTTAATTAAAAGCGGGAACCCGATACGCTTGGCAAGTTCAATACCTTCTTCGACCGTTCCAACCACATCATCACTACCAGGAATCACCGGTACATTTGCCGCAATCATTTGTTTACGGGCTTCTGCTTTATCCCCCATTTGAGAGATGACTTCGCTTGAAGGCCCAATGAAAGTGATATTGCATTCCGCACACATTTTGGCAAATTTGGCATTTTCCGATAAGAATCCAAATCCTGGGTGAATCGCTTGTGCCCCTGTTGTAACGGCAGCGCTCAAAATATTTTCAACCTTTAAGTAAGAATCTTTTGAGGCAGCTGGTCCGATACAAACGGCATGGTCGGCTAATTGTACATGAAGAGCATCTTTATCCGCTTGGGAATAGACTGCTACCGATTCAATTCCTAACTCACGACAAGCACGAATAATACGGCAAGCAATCTCTCCACGGTTTGCGATTAGTACTCTATTAAACATAGGCTTAACGTCCAATAATAAAGGTTAATTCAGCTTCTGCGACTTTCTTACCATCGACATAAGCAACGCCTTTACCGATTCCTGCATATTCTTTTAATTTAACGATATCCACTTGAAGTGTTAACACATCTCCTGGAGTTACTTTTTGACGGAATTTAACATTGTTTAATCCACCTAAGTAAGCTGTTTTTCCTTTGAAAGAATCAAGTTTTAATAATGGGATTGAACCAGCTTGTGCTAATGCTTCAACGATTAACACACCAGGCATTACAGGTTCACCAGGGAAATGTCCTTGGAAGAAGCTTTCGTTAAATGTCACGTTTTTACGTGCCACAACGTGCTCACCTGGTACTAATTCATCTACACGGTCAATAAATAAAATTGGGTAACGGTTAGGGATTAACTCAGCTACGTCAGTTACAGTCATAATGTTCATCTTAATTTCCTCCTAAAATTGGGTTTAGCGAATCGCAAATAGTTTTTGTCCGAAATCAACCATTTGTCCGTTTTCTACTAGGACTTCTACAACTTCACCATTGAAGTCGCTCTTAATTTCGTTCATGATTTTCATTGCTTCGACAATACATACAGTGTCGTTTGAAGTGATTTGTTTACCCACTTGTACAAATGGATCTGCATCTGGTGAAGATTGTAAGTAAACCACCCCAACGATTGGGCTTGTAATGTATTTTGCATCTGCTGCAACTTGTGGAGCTTCTTGAGCTTCAGCAGAAGGAGCGGCATTTACTGTTGCAGCTTCTACTGGACTTGCCACGTTTGCAACGGGTGCAACGGCATTAGAAACGACTTGAGGATACTCCTCGCGTTTACTAAATTGCACTTCGAACTCTTCGTTTGATAAATGAAACTCAGTCATGTTTGAATCATTGAACAAAGTCATTAGTTCTTTAATTTCTTCTACATTCATGTATTAATCCTTCCATTTCTTCACGCAGATTACGGCATTATGTCCACCGAAACCTAACGAATTACTAATTGCTACGTCTACTTTTGTAGAAACTCCAACGTTTGGAGTTACGTTTAAATCACACGCTTCGTCTTGCTCTGTTACATTAATCGTTGGTGGTACGAAGTCTTCCTCAACTGCTTTCACACAGGCAATCGCTTCGATCGCACCAGCAGCACCTAATAAGTGTCCTGTCATTGATTTTGTACTTGAAACATGAACCTTATCAGCAGCTTCTTTTAACGCATAACGGATTGAAGTTGTTTCCGCTGAATCGTTAGCAGGAGTACCAGTTCCGTGAGCATTCACATAGTCCACTTCGCTTGGAGCCACTCCTGCTTCTTCGATAGCTTGTAAGATTGCTTTACCAGCACCACTTCCGTCAGGATTTGGAGCTGTCATATGGTAAGCATCTCCTGTAGCACCGTATCCAACAACTTCTGCATAGATTTTAGCGCCACGTTTTTGTGCGTGTTCTAGGCTTTCAAGAACAAGAACCCCTGCTCCTTCACCCATTACGAATCCGCCACGTTTTTTATCAAATGGTAATGAAGCTGCATCTGGATTGTCACTGCTTGATAATGCTGTTAAGGCAGCAAATCCTGCAATTCCGATTTCACAAATAGAACCTTCAGCACCACCGGCTAAAATCACATCAGAGTAACCATGTTTAATGTTGCGGAACGCTTCACCAATGGCATGAGTTCCTGTTGCACAGGCTGTTACTAATGATGTACATACGCCGCGTGCACCAATTTTCATTGAAATGTTTCCTGCAACCATGTTTCCGATGGCCATTGGAACGAATAATGGAGCTACACGTGTTGGGCCTTTATCATGCATTTTAATGATTTGGCTTTCCATTACTGTTAACCCACCGATACCAGAACCAACCATGACACCAAAACGGTCGTAGTCTGTATTTTCTGGAGTAATACCGCTGTCTTCAACGGCTTGGATTGCTGCAGCAAGTCCGTATTGACAGAATAAGTCCATACGTTTTGCTTCTTTACGATCCATGTATTTTGTAGCATCGAAGTCTTTTACTTCAGCCGCCACATGAACATCTAAGTCTTTTTTATCAAATTTTGTAATTGGAGCAATTCCGTTCTTACCTTCTTTAAGGCCTTCCCAGAAGCTATTTACATCATTTCCTAAAGGAGTGATTGCTCCCATTCCTGTAATTACTACTCGATTCATTGTTTTCCTCCTTTAAGAGATTACATGTATAATCCGCCGTTAACGTTTAACACTTGTCCTGTAACGTATTTTGTTTCCGCTAAGAACACACATGCTTCAGCAATATCTTCTACTGTACCGAAACGACGAAGTGGGATTTGTTTTTCCCATTCTTTACGAATCTTTTCAGGTAATGCTTGTGTCATATCTGTATCGATGTATCCAGGGGCAACAGCATTTACTGTAATTCCACGAGAACCGATTTCTTTGGCAACAGATTTTGTTAAACCAATGATTCCGGCTTTACTTGCAGCATAGTTTGCTTGACCTGCATTTCCTGTAACCCCAACGATACTTGTAATGTTAATAATGCTTCCTGATTTTTGTTTTACGAATACTGGAGTCGCAAAACGAATCATATTGAAGTATCCTTTTAAGTTAATATTCATTACATCGTCAAAATCAGATTCACTCATACGCATTAATAAACCATCACGCGTAATTCCAGCGTTATTGACTAACACGTCGATGCGTCCAAAACGCTCTTTTACTTCGTTAATAAAGTTTTCAGCTACGTCGAATTTCGAAACGTCTCCAACAAACGTCATTACTTCACCAGGATAAGCATCAAATTGTGCAAGTGTTTCAGCATCAATTTCACGAGTACCATTTAAAACAACATTAGCGCCAAGTTTAGCGAATTCTAATGCGATTCCAAGACCGATACCACGACGGCTACCTGTTACAACAACTGTTTTATCTTTAAATTTCATTTCGTTATCCTTTCAGTTCCTTTACTTTTTCAATGGTTTCTGTCATTGCTTTAAGGCTATCTGTTTGGAACAATTGAACAGAGGCACCTTTTGCTTTGGCAATTTGTTTCACCATTTGCGTCAATGTTTTTCCAGGACCTACTTCAATAAAGACATCTACGCCATCTTGAAGCATCCACTCTACATTTTGTTTCCATTTCACGGCATTTGTAATTTGATCACAGAGAACGTCTTTTGAAGGAACGTCTTCATGCTGTATGCCTAGCGTATTGCTTAATACAGGGCATTTACTTTCGTGTAACTCTGCCACTTCCATCTCAGGAGCAAAACGAACTTTCGCTGCTTCCATTAATGGAGTATGGAAAGGTCCAGATACCACAAGTGGTACAGCTCTTTTCGCGCCAGCTTCTAAGCATTTTTCGCTTGCTGCGTCTACTGCTTCTGCATGACCACCAATGACTAATTGTCCTGGTGTATTGTAGTTTGAAGGAACTACGAGAGCTTCTGGTGTAGAAACTTCACGACAAATGTCTTCGATAAAATTGTCTTCGAGTCCTAAAACGGCTACCATTTTCCCTTCGCCTTCTACAACCGCTTCTTGCATATATTGACCGCGTTTTGCGACTAAGTTTAAAGCTTCCTTGAAGTCAAGGACTCCTGCTTCAACAAGCGCTGAATATTCACCTAAAGACAATCCAGCCGTCACATCAGGTGTGATACCTTCTTGTTCTAAGACGCTTGCTAATGCATGAGAAACCGTTAATAATAACGGTTGCGTATATTCTGTTTGATTGATACGTGCGGCAGGTTCTTCCAAAAGAATGTCAGTCACACTGTATGGCAGAACGTTACTCGCTTCTTCAAAAACAGCTTTTGCCACTTCGAAGTTGTCAGCAATTTCTAAGCCCATTTGTGCTTTTTGACTCCCCTGACCTGGAAATAAAAATGCGATTTTCATGAGTTTCCTCCTATTGCGCTGTAAAAAAAATGGTGGAAGTATGCTAAATAAGCATATTTCACCATTCCCTTTTTTCATTTAATTAAAAACGTGCAAGTTGTTTTTGGATGACTTCATGAGATTCTG
The DNA here is from genome assembly GCA_937976325.1 of uncultured Carnobacterium sp. Lineage (GTDB taxonomy): Bacteria > Bacillota > Bacilli > Lactobacillales > Aerococcaceae > Granulicatella. Next base: position 2,800 of record CALJSD010000027.1, on the reverse strand, counting down.
CCATCAATTCTTGGATAATTTCTGAACAGCTTTGTTCTTTTGAAATTAAACCAGCGATTTGACCAGCCATCATTGATCCCATTTGAGTATCCCCTTCAACTACGATTCTACGTAGTGCTCCACGTCCGATATCTTCTAAGCGTTCGAAGTCTGGTTTTTCTTTACCAGTTTCTTCTTTTTCAGCTTGTAAGTAGATTTTTGTTAATTTATTACGTAATACACGTACAGGGTGTCCTGTAATTTGTCCTGTAATAACTGTGTCGATATCTTTAGCTTTTAATACAGAAGCTTTGAAGTTATCGTGCGCAGTACATTCAGTTGCAACAAGGAAACGAGTTCCAAGTTGAACTGCATCGGCACCAAGCATTAAAGCTGCTGCCATTCCGCGTCCGTCACCAATTCCTCCAGCACCGATTACTGGAATATTCACCGCATCGACTACTTGTGGTAAAAGTGCCATAGTAGTAGACTTACCAATATGTCCGCCTGCTTCCATACCTTCTACAACAACAGCGTCTGCGCCTTCTTTTTCCATTCTTTTCGCTAGAGCAACTGAAGCTACAACTGGAATTACTGTAATTCCTGCTTCTTTAAATTTCGCCATGTATTTGCCAGGGTTACCAGCACCGGTACAAACCACTTTCACGCCAGCCTGACAAACGACATCCACAACTTCATCAACAAATGGACTTAATAGCATAATATTTACACCATATGGTTTGTCTGTTAAACGTTCCATCTCTTCGATGAACCCTTTAACGACATCGCCAGGAGCGTGTCCACATGCAACGATTCCTAAACCGCCGGCATTGGACACTGCACTTGCAAGCGCAGGATTTGCAACCCATGCCATCCCTCCTTGGATAATCGGATATTCAATTCCAATCATGTCGCAGATTCTTGATTTCATGTGTTACCATCCCTTTTTAAAATTATTTGTCAGCTAATTGAGCATCAACGTAGTTTACTAAGTCTTGAACTGTTTCTAGTCCTTCTTCAGTATCGATTTTCACATCGAATTCATCTTCGATATCGTTGATGATTTGGAATAAATCTAAGCTATCAGCATCTAATTCGTCTTTAAGACGAGTTGTTAATTGTACTTCTTCTTCCTCTTTACCTAATTGATCTACGATAATTGCTTGAATTTTTTCAAATGTCATTGTGTTTTCCTCCAATATTTTAAAATTATAATGTTATTGTGATACTTCCCCAGGCAAGGCCTCCGCCAAAACCTGATAAAAGTAATTTTGTATTTTCTCCAATTTTCAATGTCCCGTTTTCTACGAGTTCATTGAGTAAAATCGGAATACTTCCAGCCGAAGTGTTTCCAACGTGATCGATATTCATTGGGAATTTTTCGATCGGTTGTTTTAATTTCTTAGCCACTTGTTCGACTAAACGACGATTTGCTTGATGTAACAAGTACAAATCAATATCGTCGGCAGTATATCCAGCCTTTTGTAAAGTATCTTGGATATTGACTGGAACAGTTTTGCTGACTAATTCATAAACGCCTCGACCATCCATTGTCATGGTTGAAAGTGTTTGATTTGTCATTCTTTTTCCAGCGACTAATGCCTCAGATTTCTGTCCATCATTTTGTAATGTTTCCGCCAATAAAAATGGCTCTTCATCTTTTTGTAAAAGAACAGCTCCAGCGCCATCTCCAAAGAGAATAGCCGTTGAGCGATCTTCCCAATCGAGTGAACTGAGCATTGTTTCTGCTCCGATGACGATTCCGTATTTCCTTTGACCATGTTCCAACATTTTTAAACCTGTTGATAAGGCAAAGACAAATCCGCTACAAGCAGCACTGACATCAAACGCAAATGCATTCGTTGCTCCGATTGCTCCTTGTACAAGTGACGCGCAAGAAGGACTTGCTGCATCTGGTGTCATCGTTGCTACAATGATAAATTCAATGGATTCAGGAGAGATATTGCTCTTTTCAACTAAGCGTTTTGCGGCAATTGTCGCCAATTCACTTGTTGTCTGTTCTTTAGCCCAATAACGGGTTTTGATTCCTGTTCTCTTAACGATCCATTCATCAGAAGTATCTACTCGTTTCGCCCAGTCATCGTTTGTGATCACGGACGTTGGGAGATAGGAACTTGTCGCTATCACTTGAACCCCCACAATGTCTACTTCCCTTCTTGATTTGCTAGTACAGCCTCGTGTAAGAAATCATATAAATTATGAAGTCCTTTAACAAGAACTGCCATTTCTTCAGCATTCATTCCCTCGATAGTTTTTAAAACTAATTTTTCGTGGAATTTACGATGAAGACGATAAAGTAAGCGACCTTTCTTGGTCAGACCTAAAATTACAATTCTTCGATCGGCTTCACTCTTCAAACGAACAACATAGCCTTTTTTCACTAATGCATTTACTGCAACTGTTAGCGTCCCAACAGTAACATTTAATTTATTAGCGACTTCTGTTGTCGTATGTTCGTTATACATTCCAATCGCTTCAATGGCATGCATCTCTTTAATGGATAAATCATTAAATTGGCTTTGCGCCAGCGAAGATTCTTCAATGTCGAGCATTTGATTAAAGACGTCCACCAAATACCCGTTTATGGTCTCTAGAGTTGGTTCCATAAAAGATTTTCTCCTTTTTGTTTGAATATCAAATCATTTGATAATCAAAGTATATAGGAAAGATAGTTTGATTGTCAAACCTTTTTTGGTATTTATTTTGAAATTCAAACTATTTTCAAAATTTAAAAAGCTTACATTCCTTTTAAATTAGGCATTATTGTTTGTAAATTTCATAAAAAGAACAATTTTGAAAA